>NZ_JANZZD010000017.1:0-57324 GCF_026419595.1 Tepidiforma sp.
CTTCCCGTGGTCCACGTGCCCAATCGTCCCAACGTTGACGTGCGGTTTCGTCCTCTCAAACTTCGCCTTCGCCATGGGTTCCTTCTGCCCTCCGGGCCTGGTTTGGAACGGCGGCCCCGCCGCCGGGAATCCACACTGGAGCCCTCATCCGGGTTCGAACCGGAGACCTCGTTCTTACCAAGAACGCGCTCTGCCTGCTGAGCTATGAGGGCCGGCTCCGGCGGCCGGGCCGCCGGGTTTGGGTCTGGGTGGTGGAGAGAGTAGGATTCGAACCTACGAAGCGCGAAGCGCGGCAGATTTACAGTCTGCTGCCATTAACCACTCGGCCATCTCTCCGTGCCGTCCCGCCCGCTTGCGCGGCCGGGTTGTCGTGTTGGAGCCCGAGAGGGGATTCGAACCCCTAACCGTCCGATTACAAATCGGATGCGCTGCCGTTGCGCCACCCGGGCACTGCCTCCCGGGAACCCCAGCGGATTCCAACACAAAAACGATCCGCCGCAGCGGATCAAGGTCTAAGTATGCGTCCGCACCGCCGCATTGGCAAGCACTGCACCGCGCCGCCAGCAGCCTTGCAGCAAGAGTATAGCAGGTGTAGAAATCGGGATACGACAGCCTCCGCGCAGGGTGATCGTTGGCTTCCCTCCTCCCCGCCATCCAGATGTTCCACTACCGCTGGTCGGTCCCGACCGTCGCCCGCCTCTATCGCGACGGGCCCCAGCGCGCGGCCGACCTCCAGCGCGCCTTCGACGCCGCCCGCGACACCCTCGCCGATACCCTCCGGCGGCTAGAACGCGCCGGCGTCATCGTCCGCACGCCGGCGCCGCGCGGCGCGGTCTGCGCCCTCACACCGGCCGGCGCGGCCGTCGGCTCCGCCTGCCTCGACGCCGTGGACGCCGTCCGCGCGATGGACATCGTGCCCCTCGCTCTCAAGAAATGGCCGATGCTCGTCCTCACCGCGGTCGGCCGCGGCGCCAGCCGCTACTCCCGCATCCAGGACGAACTCCCGGGCATCACCCCGCGCGCTCTCGCGCTCGCCCTCAAAGACCTCCAGGCGGCCGGTCTCCTCGACCGCACCGTCGAACACAGCTACCCGCCCGTGTCGATCTACACCCTCTCCGCCCGCGGCGCCGAACTCTTTCCCGTCATGGACCGCCTCTGCCGCGCTGCCGAAGCCGCCGCCAGCCGGTAGTGTGACGGCCGGCCCGAACCGGTATGCTCCGCCGCGATGAAGCGGCCCCTCCTCGTCACCTTTTCGGCCTGGCTCGTCGGCTTCGTCATCCTCCGCGCCACGCTCGCCGCACCCCAGCACTGCCCCGCTGTTACACCTGCCGACGCGCTCGAATCCGCCCGCCTCGCGGCCGCCTGGATCGACGCCAACCAGTATCCCGACGGCTCCTATGTGTACGAATACGACATCGAGGCAGACCGCGACCTGCCCGGCTACAACGTCGTCCGCCATGCGGGCGTCACGATGTCGCTCTACCAGTTCGCCGCCGCCGGCGAGACCGCCTACCTCCCCGCGGCCGACAGCGGCCTCCGCTGGATGGAGCGGAACCTCTACCGCCATGACGACTGGGCCGCGCTCCGGGACCCGGCCGACGGCAGCGTCCGCCTCGGCGCCACGGCGCTCATGCTGGCCGGGCTCCTCCACCGCCGCATCGCCACCGGCGACCCGGCCTACGACGACCTCATGCGCGAGCTCGGCCGCGGCATGCTCGCGCTCCAGCTGTCCGACGGCGCCTTCCTCAACCGCTGGGACACCTCCGCGCTCCGGCCCGACCCCTCGGAGCGTTCGAAGTACGCCACCGGCGAAGCCTTCTGGGCGCTTACGCTCCTGCACCGCTTCTTCCCCGGTGAAGGCTGGGACGCTGCCGCCCGGCGCACCGCCCGCTACCTCGCCGAGGACCGCGACCGCGTCGAAGGGCTCGCCTTCCCGCCGTGGGCCGACCAGTGGGCCGCTTACGGCTTCGGCGAAATGGCCGCCTGGGGCCCGCTCACGGACAGCGAGGTTCGCTACCTCGAAGCGCTGGCTGCCCGCTTCGGCCTGCTCACCCGGGCCGAATCAGCCCGCACCGGTTCGGACCTCTCCCGCCTCCTCCGGGGTCCGCAGGCGCGGGCCGCCGGCCTCGCGACCTGGGGCGAAGGCCTCGCCGGCCTCCACCGGGCCGCGCTCGCCGACCCTCGCCTCGCCCACCTCCGCCCCGCCATCGAGGAGCGGCTCGCCTGCGTCGCCGGCATGCTCGCCGAGCGGCAGGTTTCGCCTGCCGGGGTTGCCGCTGCGCCAAACCCGGGGCGCGCCGCCGGCGCCTGGTTCTCCGGCGGGCTGACCCGCATGGACGACCAGCAGCACGCGCTCTCCGCGCTCCTCCTCGCCTCGCTCATCCTCTCCGGAAAGGACCAGCCATGAACGCCTGGCTCGCCGCGCTCGCCATCGCCGCCGCCGTCAACCCCTTCGCTGCTGCCGCCAGCCTCGCCGGCGCGCCCCGGCCGCCCCTCCCGGCGGTGCTCATCGCCGCCGCGGCGACCGGCGCCGTGTACGTCCTCGCCGGGTCGTTCGCCGGCGGCATCCTCGATGCGCTTTCGCTCGAGCCCGAATCCTTCCTCGTGGCCGCGGGCGTCATCCTCGCGGCCTCGGGGGCCGCCATCCTCGTCTTTGGCGCGCCGGCGTACCGGCCGGCCTGGCGCTCGCCGCTCGAGGGGCTGGTCCCGCTCGCGCTGCCGCTCCTCGTCGCACCGGCGGGCCTCGCTGCGGTCATCGCCGTGAGCGTCCGCGAATCGGCGGCCCTGGCGGTCATCACCGCGCTGGCAGCGGTCGCCGCCGGGCTCGCCCTTTGCGCCTCCCCGCGCCGCCCGCGCGAGCTGCTCGACGCGCTCGGGCGGTTCTCCGCCGCGCTCGCGGTCGTCGCGGCAGCGGCCTTCGCGGTCGACGGCATCCGCTCCATCTGACCCGGCAGGTCGCCGCCGGCATTTCACCCCAACGGGCCGCCCTCGGTACACTCGGAGGCACACCACGTCACCCCACCACCGGAGCACGACCGATGGCAGGCCATTCGAAGTGGGCGCAGATCAAGCGCCAGAAGGGCGCCAATGACCAGAAGCGGGGCGCCCTCTTCACCAAGCTCACCCGTGAAATCATGCAGGCCGCGAAGCAGGGCGGCCCGGACCCTGCCGGCAACTTCAAGCTGCGCCTCGCCATCCAGCGCGCCCGTGCCGCCAACATGCCCAACGACAACATCGAGCGCGCCATCGCCAAGGCGACCGGCGGCGCCCAGGAAGACCAGCTCGACGAAATCACCTACGAGGGCTACGGGCCCGGCGGCATCGCCATCCTCGTCTCCGCCCTCACCGACAACCGCAACCGCACCGTCTCCGAAGTCCGCCACCAGTTCAGCCGTGCCGGCGGCAATCTCGGCGAGACCGGCTCCGTCGCCTGGCAGTTCGAGCCCCGCGGCATCATCACCATCCCCCTCGAAGGCCGCGACCCGGACGAGGTCGCCCTCCAGGCCATCGACGCCGGCGCGGAAGATGTCGACGTGCAGGGCGACGTCATCGAAGTGCGCACCGACCCGGCCAGCCTCGAAGCGGTCCGCAAGAACCTCGAGACCGCCGGCCTCCAGGTCGAGAACGCCGACTTCGCGATGATTCCGAAGGCCACCATCGAACTCGATGAGAAGACCGCGCACCAGGTGCTCCGCCTCATCGAAGCGCTCGAAGACCTCGAGGACGTCCAGCGCGTCTATTCGAATGCCGAGTTCAGCGACGAAGCGGTGGCGTCCTACGCCGGCTGATGCCGCTCAGCCGGCCAGCCGCATGAGCACGACCGCCGCGTAGAGGGTCGCGAAGAGCGCCAGCGCGTTCAGCGTCCGTTCCATGTCCGGCCTCCTGCACAGTGAAACGCGCGGGGCGCCGCCCGGGTTCCCCGCCGTCGGTGGAGAATCGGGGAAAACCCCCGCGCAAGGAGCAGACACAACGGAGGCCTTCCCGCTTACAGCGGCCTGCTAGCGCGCAGGCCGCGCCTTCTCCCGGCCCGGGATCGGCTGCAGCTTCGCCCGGCACTCGAACACCCGGCCGAAGTGGAACACGAACGCCTCGAGGACCTCGTCCATCGCCACCTGCCGCCCGACCTCCGCAGCCATGGTCGTCATCTCCACGTCGCTCATCCCGCACGGGTTGATCAGCTCGAAGTGGCCGAGGTCCGGGTCCACGTTCAGCGCGATGCCGTGCATCGTCACCCAGCCGCGCACGTTCAGCCCCAGCGACGCGATCTTCCTGCCCTCGACCCAAACGCCGCGGCCCCGGTCGGAGCGCTCGCCGCGGAGGCCCCAGTCGGCCAGCACGCCGATGACCGTCTCCTCCAGCCCCGCAACGTACTCCGTGACGCCCAGGTTCCAGCCCCGGAGCGCGATGATGCCGTAGGCGACGAGCTGCCCCGGGCCGTGGTAGGTGATATCGCCGCCCCGCTCGGTCGGCACGATGTCGATGCCGTACTGCCGGACCGTCTCCTCGGGGACGCGCAGGTTCGGCGCCGGGTGGCTCCGCCCGAGCGTGAAGACCGGCCGGTGCTCGGTCAGCAGCAGCGTATCGACGCCCGAACCGGCCCGGCGCGCCGCCTGCAGCCGCTGCTGGAGGCGGTGGACCTCGCCGTAGCTCGTCGTCCCCAGGTGGTAGACGGCCACCGAGCGCCCGGTTTCGGCCGGTCCAGTCGTCATCGCGCGGTCACCCCCACAGCCGGTACGGGTTTTCCACCAGTGAGCGTACCCGAGCAAGGACACGGCCGGCGTCTCCTTCCCCGAACATCGTGCTGTCGTAGCGCATCGTGATCGTCCCGCTGCCGTCGCGCCCGGCGCCGAGCCCGAACGCCAGCCGCCCGCCGGCAAGCCGCGGTTCGAGCCGCTCGACCCCCAGCGGCAGCAGCGACACCACCACCCAGTCCGCGCGCTCGAACGGCGCCTGCCCGTCCGCGCGCGCCTGGACCATCCGCCGGAACTCCTCGTCGAGCGGCGTCTCCACCGCGAACGACCGGTCCGATTCCGGCTCGACGATGACCATGCCCGCGGGGCCGGGCTCGACGCCCGCCTCGGCCAGCGCCCGCGCGATGGCCCGCAGGGCGAGGTCTTCGATGCGCGGCCGCGGTCCGAACGGGTGCCATTCGTCGGCCAGCGCCTCGACGGCTTCCGCCGCGCGGGTCCACGAGACGCAGACGTGGGCGCTCAGCACCTCGGCCTGCGCGGCGGCCTCCCGCGCGATGCGCGCGAACCGCGCCGGCTGCTCGGCGCCAGGCCGGACGTCGGAGGGACCGGGGGCCTCCGCATCGGCATCAGCGGCGGCGCGCTGGTCCTCCTCCTCCCAGAGCGGCAGCCCGGGGATGGCGCCGCCCGGCTCGGGCAAGGGCTCCGCGCGCTCGGCGGCCTCCGGCCGCCGCGGGAACGGCACCACGGTGCCGTCGGACGCCGGCGCGTCCGGTTCATGCCGCACGGTCGGGACCGGTTCGGCTGCCGGAGGCGCGCTGCCATCCCCTCCGGGGGCAGCGTCGCCGCCAGCCTGCACGCGGCGCTCCGCGGCGCCGTCGGCCGCGGCCGCAGTGGGCTCGAAAGCGCGCAGCTCCTCCTCGGCGGGCAGCGGTTCGCCCCGCGCGACGATGACGCCGAGCACCGCGCCTTTCCGCTCGATGCTGCCCGCCGGCTTCCGGTGCCGCAGGATGCCGCCCCGTTCGGCTTCGATGTCCACCGCGATGAAGTCGCATTCGAGCCGGCAGATCGCTTCGCCCGGCTCGACCTCCGCGCCGTCCGGCCGATACCACTCGGCCACCAGTCCGCCGACCATCCCCCGCCCGAGGTCGGGCACTGCCACGAGTGCTGCCACGCGGAACCCCCGGGGAGCGTCCTCCCGTATTCAGGTTCGGCGCGCCCGGCCCCGGCGTGGAGCACTGCGGCTTCCGAATCGCCGGCCGGTGTCGTGACAACGGCGTGGCCGAGCGGTGGCGCCGTCAGCCCGCGCCCGGAGGTTCGTCATCGCCGCCGCCGCCGTGCCGCAGCGGGAGCGCGGCGAGCGCGGCCCCGGCAGCCGCCGCTGCGCCGATGACCACCAGCCCCTCCCGGCCGAGGGCGAGCCCCGCCCCGGCCGACAGCAGCCCGAGCGCCCCGAGCACCGCCGGCCCCCACCGGCCGAACAGCCGCCCCCGGACCATCCGCCGTCAGCTGGCCGGGACGCCGGCCCCGGGCGCGGGCTCCCCGGCCGCTTCCAGCTCCTCCCCGGCCTCCTCGATGGTGGCGTAGTCTTCGGGGCGGAGCGGCTGCAGCTCGCCCTTCCGGTACTGGTCGTAGATGGCAAACAGGACGTCTTTGTGTGGCCTGACTCTGCCGATGGGGCACGCTTCCCACGCCTTGCGCTCTTCGTCGCAGTAGCCCATCCGCAGCTCGCCGCATTTGGGCTGGAGCATCCGGCCCAGCATCGGCTCGACCTTCAGGACTTCGGCCCGCATGAGGGCGGCGACTTTGCGAAACTCCCACTGGGCACGGGTGCACAGGCGAAGGTCGCAGATGTGGAGCAGCGACTGGAGATTGACGGTCACCTTGAAGTTGGTGGCGGCAGCGTTCGGCAGGAGGAAGCGGGCGTCTTCGGCGGGAACCCCTGCTTCGACCATCCGGGCGTAGAGCGCCCCGGCCTCGGCAAGGTGCCGCTCGTAGTCGGCTTCGAGCCCCGCCTTGCGGATGCTCTCCGGCGTGACGTAGGGATAGCTGCCGTCCCGGTAGGTGACGTACCGCTGGGACTGCTGCTCGAAACTGATTCCGACCCGGTGCCTGACGAACTGGTGGCTGAATGCGCGGCTGACGCCGGAGATGGCGAATTCGAACACGACCTGCTCAAGCGGCGACGTGTGGCCCGTCTTCAGCCGCTCGGCGACGAAGGCCTCCATCGTCTCCCGGCTGATGCGCTCGGCTTCGATGCGCTCGGCGACCTGCTGGGGAGTCAGGCTGGAGTAGCAGACCCGGTACGCCATGTAAAGGGAGCGGATAGGGTCGGGAGTGTGAGAGAGCAGGGTGACCTGGGGCATGGCTACCTCCGGCGGGGACTCCATTCTCCCCCACCGGCCATCCCCCGGCGAGGCTCTTACGTCGCCTGCGCGAAAAATTCGCGGGCCGGCTCCCGTCAGGCCGCGAAGTTCAGCTTCAGCCCCTTCGTCGGCCACTGGTCGAACACCCCCAGCCGGCCGGTCCCGCTCAGCGTCACGTACAGCGACGTCAGGTTCGGCGCGAAGCAGGCGTTCGTCGTCAGCAGGTCCGGGCAGGGGAAGTGCTGCATCTTCGACCCGTCCGGCGCGAACATCGTCAGCCCGCCGTTCAGGATCGTCGCGACGATCACGTTCCCCTCGGCATCGACGCACATCGAATCGCAGAACGAATACCCGAAGGGCGGCGCGCCCGGCACCGTGCCGATGACCCGGCCGTTCGCGACCTGCCCCGGCGCCTGGATGTCGTACGCCCACACCCGGCCGGTCGGCGTCTCGGCCACGTAGAGCGTCTTCTCGTCCGGGCTCAGGCCGATGCCGTTCGGCCCTTCCATCGGGAAGATGATCTCACGGATGAACTTCCCGTCCGGCCAGGCGTAGTAGACGCCGGTGCGGTCCTTCTCCCGCGGCCGGTTCTTGCCGAGGTCGGTGAAGTAGAAGTTCCCCTCGCGGTCGAAGACGAGGTCGTTCGGTCCCTTCAGCGGGATCCCGTTGCATTCGGTGTAGAGCGTGCTCACCTCGCCGGCGAGCGTGACACGCTGGATGGCGCCGCCGGTGTAGTCCTCCGGCTGCTCGCCGGGGAAGAGCCCCATCGTGCCGTCCGGCAGCGGCCGGCGGTGCCACTGGAACCCGCCGTTCTGCGTCACGTAGAGCGCTCCATCCGGCCCGAGCGCAGCGCCGTTCGGCCCGCCGCCCGTCACGGCCAGCACCTCGACCGTCCCGTCGGGCTTGACGCGGCTCAGCCGCCCTGCCGCAATCTCCGTCACGATGACGTCGCCGTTGGCCAGTGCGACCGGCCCTTCCGGGAACTCCAGCCCGGTCGCAACGATGCGTGGCTCCACTCCTGTACCCTCCGTCGAGATGCGCGCATCCTACGCCGGCGCCGGCGAACGGTGCCACACCGCCGCCGGCCTCCAGCGCTCCGCCGCGGCCTGCCGCGCCTGCCCGGGGATGGTGCCCGGCTCTGCCGTGCTCGACCTTCCGCCCGGGCCGCGTTCGCTCCTGTTCGTCGGCGAAGCGCCGGGCCGGCTCGGCGCGGCCCGCACCGGCGTCCCGTTCTGCGGCGATGCGGCCGGGGCCCGCTTCGAACGGCTCCTCGCCGAAGCCGGGCTCTCGCGGGCTGACGCCGCCGTCACCAACGCCGTCCTCTGCCTCCCGCTCGATGAACGCGGCCGGAACCGACGCCCGCGGCCGGCCGAGGTCCGCGCCTGCGCCGGCTACCTGAGGGCCGTCGTCGAGCTCGCCCGGCCGCGCCTCGTCGTCCCGCTCGGGGCGGTGGCGCTCGCCGCGCTGGCGGCTATCGAGCCCCACGGTCTCGTCCTCGCCCGCGATGCCGGCCGGCCCGTGCCGTGGGGCGGCCGCTGGCTCATGCCGCTCTACCATCCCTCTCCGCGCGCTGCCATCCGCCGCCCGCTCCCGCAGCAGGTCGAGGACTGGCGCCGGCTCGGCGCCTTCGCAGCGCGGCTGCCGGCATCGAAAATTCCCGTTGACGCGTGAGGCATCGAAAAATTACGATGTCACACACCCCCGAGGAGGCCCTCCGATGCCCGAACCGAACCCCGACGCCATCCGCGACGAAGTTGCCCGTGCCTACGCCAGCCGGGTCCGGCCCGTCCTCGAACGCGCCGAGACCGTCGAACTCCTGCCCCTCGCCGCCAGCGCGAGCTGCTGCGAACCCGCCGCTCCCGCCGCCGATTCCTGCTGCGGCAGCGAACCCGCAGCCGACGAGGTCGTCATCACCCGCATCGCCGAGCTCTACCGCGATGCCGATATCGCCGACCTGCCGACGACGGTGACGGACGTCGCCTTCGGCTGCGGCAACCCGACCGCCATCGCCGCCCTCGAGCCCGGGCAGGTCGTGCTCGACCTCGGTTCCGGCGGCGGCATCGACTGCTTCCTCGCCGCGAAGATGGTCGGCCCCTCCGGCCGCGTCATCGGCGTCGACATGACCCCGGAGATGATCCGCCTCGCCCGCAAGAACGCCGAGAAGGTCGGCGCACCGAACGTCGAATTCCGACTCGGCGAAATCGAGCACCTGCCCGTCGCCGACGCCTCGGTCGACGTCATCATCTCGAACTGCGTCATCAACCTCTCGCCCGACAAGGCGCAGGTCTTCCGCGAAGCCTTCCGCGTCCTGAAGCCCGGCGGCCGCCTGCAGGTCTCCGACATCGTCTGGACGCGCCCCGTCCCGGACGACGTCCGCGGCGACATGGAGAAGTGGGCCGGCTGCATCGCCGGCGCCCTCCTCGAGTCGGAGTACCTGGACCATATCCGCGCCGCCGGCTTCGTCGACGTCCGGTCCGACGCCTCGGAGTATCCCGGCGGGCGCGGCCTCGCCTCCGCGGCCGTCACCGCGCGGAAGCCGGCGGGCGTTGAGGCCCGCTGCTGCTAGCGTTCCGGCTGGTCCTCGAATCAAACAGGGGGTGCGCCGCGCGGCGCACCCCCTTGCTGCAGGTGTCCCGGGCGCGGAACCGCGTCAGCCCACGACGCCGCGGCTGCGCAGGTCGGCGATCTGGTCCGCCGTGTAGCCCAGCCCGCCGAGGATTTCGTCCGTGTGCTGGCCGATGAGCGGCGCCGTCGTCCGCGGCTGGCCCGGCGTGTCGCTCAGCTTCGGCGCCACGCCGATCTGCTTCACCTTCCCGACCGGCGAATCGAGCTCCACGACCATCCCGCGTGCGAGGTTGTGCTCGTTCGTCACCACGTTCTCCATCTCGAGCACCGGCGCGGCGCAGATGTCGTCCTGCGACATGATGGCCATCCACTCGTCCGCCGTCTTCGTTGCGAAGATCCCGGCGAACCGTTCGATCATCTCCGGCCACCGGGCCTGGTCGAACTGGTGCGGGAGGAGGTCTTCGGTGCCGAGCACCCGGCAGAGGTTCGCCCAGAAGTGCGGTTCGATGCTCCCGATGGAGAACCACCGGCCGTCGCTGCATTTGTAGGTGTTGTAGAACGGCGCCGCGCCGTTGAGCAGGTACTCGCCCGGCCGGATCGGCTGGCCCGTCGAGAAGTACTGGCTGAACGCGCTCGTCATCAGCGAGAGCACGCCGTCGCTCATGCCGACGTCGATGTTCTGGCCGCGGCCCGTCTTCTCCCGGGCGATGATGGCGAGGCAGATGGCGAAGGCGGCAGTCAGCCCGCCGCCGGCGAAGTCCGCCAGCAGGTTCACCGGGATGGCCGGCGGCTGCCCGGGCCGCCCTGTCACACCCAGCGCCCCGCCGATGGCGATGTAGTTGATGTCGTGGCCGACGAGGTTCGCGTATGGCCCGGTCTGGCCGAAGCCCGAAATCGAGCAGCAGATGATCCGCGGATTGATCTGCGCGAGCGTGTCGTAATCCACGCCGAGCCGCTTCACGACGCCCGGCCGGAAGCCTTCGATGACGACGTCGGCGCCTTCCACCATCCGGTAGAAGATCTTCCGCGCCTCCTCCTCCTTCAGGTTCAGCGCGATCGACTTCTTGCCGCGGCCGAGCGCGTTGTAGGCGGCCGCGCGCTCTGCGGCTTCGCTCCGCCGGAGCCCGGTCGAGCCGAGCTTCGCCGATGCGCCGGGCACGGCTTCGACGAGCGTCACGTCCGCGCCGAAATCGGCCAGCAGCATCGAGCAGTGGGGGCCCGGCGCCAGCCGGGAGAGGTCGAGCACCTTGATGCCGTCGAGTGCCATCACCATGGGGGAAACGTCTCCTGCAGGGGCGAGTTCTGTGCCGGTAGCATGCTGGCGCCCGCCCGGCCGCGCAACCGCGGCTTGCATCGCCCGGCCCGGCGCGGTAGACCTCTCGGCACACCAGCCGCCCCCATGAGGAGTCCCCGATGCCCCGTCTCAGCCAGCTCAGCCGCTCCGTCGCAGGCAAGGTCGCGCTCGTCACCGGCGCGGGCAGCGGCATGGGCCGCGCCACCGCCATCCTCTTCGCCGACGAAGGCGCCAAGGTCGCCGCCGTCGACGTCAACGCCGGCCCCGTCGAAGCCGTGGCGGCCGAGATCCGCGCCGCCGGCGGCACCGCCCGCGCATGGGCCTGCGACGTCGCCGACCGCGCCGCGGTCAACCGCCTCATCGAGGAGGTCGCGGCGGAGTTCGGCGGCCTCGACATCCTCGTGAACAACGCCGGTATCTCGGCAGCGCTCCCCCTCGAAGCCGAGACCTACGACGAGACGTGGGCTCGCACCCTCGCCGTCGACCTCACCGCGCTCACCTACACCATCCGCGCCGCCCTCCCCCACCTCCGCAAGTCCGAGAGCCCGCGCATCATCAACATCGCCTCGACGGAAGGCCTCGGCGCCACGCCGGGGCACAGCGCCTACACCGCGGCGAAGCACGGCGTCGTCGGCCTCACCCGCTCCCTCGCGCTCGAATTCGGCCGGGAGGGCATCACCGTCAACTGCATCTGCCCCGGCCCTATCCGCACCGGCATGACGGAAGCGATCCCCGAGGAGGCGAAACAGAAATACGCCCGCCAGCGGACGGCGCTGCGCCGCTACGGCCTGCCGGAGGAAGTCGCCCACCTCACGCTGTCGCTGGCGATGCCGGCCGCCTCCTTCGTCACCGGCGTTGCCCTCCCGGTCGACGGCGGCCTCACCATCCGCCGCGCCTGAACGGCTGATGTCACGCGCCTCAGCCTCCGCGCGGGTATGATGAGCCGGTGACGTCCCCGGCCCTCGAAGTCGAATGGCAGTTCGCCGCGCTCGACACGCGGCCCGTCGGCCGCTGGCTGCAGTCCAGCGCGCCGCCCGGCTACGCGGTCGAGCCGCTCGCAACCCAGTCCCTCGATGACACCTACCTCGATACGCCGGACTGGCGCATCCACCGCGCCGGCTACACCTGCCGCGTCCGGGCGAAGGCCGACGGCGCGGAGCTGACGCTGAAATCCATGGCCGAGCCGCAGGAAGGCATCCGCAGCCGCCGCGAGATCACGGCCCCGCTGCCCGGCCCGGAGGCTGACCCCCGCGCCGCCCCCGGCGAAGCGGGCGCCGCCCTCCGCGCCCTCTGCGGCCGCGAGCCGCTCGAACCCCTCTTCCGCCTCCTCACCACCCGCCAGCGCTTCCGCCTCGCCGACGGCGAGGGCCCGCTCGGCGAAATCGCCCTCGACGATACCGCCATCCCCGTCGCCGGCGACGAACCCGTCCGCCTCGCCCGCGTCGAAGTCGAAGTCGATGCCGCTGCGCTCGACCGCGCCCGGCCGTTCGTCGATGCCCTCGCCGATGCCTGCAGCCTCGGCCCGGCCGGCACCTCCAAGTTCGAAGCCGCGCTCATCGCCACCGGCCGCCGCCCGCCGGAGCCGCCCTCCTTCGGCCCGGAGGCCGTCGACCCTGCGATGACCGCCGGGCAGGTCGCCTACGCCGTGCTCCGGAAGCAGTTCCGCGTCTTCCTCCTGAACGAGCCCGGCACCCGCCTCGGCGAGGACATCGAAGCCCTCCACGACATGCGCGTCGCGACCCGCCGGCTGCGCGCTGCGATGGCGACCTTCCGCCCCTTCCTCACCCCGCGCATGCTCGCCTTTCGCGACGAGTTCGGGCTCGTTGCCCGCGCGCTCGGCGAAGTCCGCGACCTCGATGTCCAGCTCGAACGGATGGACGAGTGGCGGGCCGAATTCCCGCCCGAGCGCGCCCACCTCCTCGACGGCATCGAACGCTTGCTCCGCAAGCGCCGCGAGGCCGCCCGCCGCCGCATGCTGCAGGTCCTCGATTCCCGCCGCTACGAGCGGCTCTGCGCCCGCTTCGCGACAGCCCTCCGCTCCGGCCCGCCCCGCTCCTTCGCCCCCGGCCGCACGCCCGTCCTCGCCGTCGCGCCCGACCTCGTCGAGCGCCGCTACCGGAAGGTGCGCAAGCTCGGCGACCGCATCAAAAAGTCGTCGCCGCCCGAGGCCTACCACCTCCTCCGCATCGAAGCGAAGAAGCTCCGCTACGCGCTCGAGTTCGTCGGCAACGGCATCTACGGCAAGCCGGCGCTCGAATTCAGCGCCCGCGTGACGGCGCTCCAGGACCTGCTGGGGCTCCACCAGGACGCCTACGTCGCCATCGACATGCTCGAAGAGCTGGCCGCCAGCTCCGGCCGCCGTCTCGAGCCGGCGACGCTGATGGCCATGGGGATGCTCGCCGAGCGCTACCGCGCCCACGCCGAGGAGCTCCGGGCGAAGTTCCCGCAGGTCTACCGCCAGCTGGCCGGCCCCGAATGGAAGAAGCTCCTCCGCCTCATGGAGGCCCAGCGCCCGCTCGAGCCCGCCCCTGCCCGCGCGCGCGCCGCGGGCGATCGCTCCTAGCCGGCCGAGCCGGTATCCTTCCCACCCGGGCATCCGAACCCACCCCGGCCGGGGCGGCCCCGCCCGGGCGGAAATCGGAAATCGCGTCACCCGGGAATTCGCCACATGGCTGTGCTCGTCGATCAGAACACCCGCCTCCTGGTGCAGGGCATCGGCACCGAAGGCGCGAACCACATGCGCCGCTCCATCGCCTACGGCACGAACGTCGTCGCCGCCATCCACCCCAAGCGCGGCGGCGAGCAGCAGGACGGCGTGCCGATCTTCACCACCGTCGACCAGGCGGTCCGCGAAACCGGCGCCAACGTCAGCATCATCTTCGTGCCCGCGCCCGGCGCCGCCGATGCCATCCTCGAGGCAGCCGCGGCGAAAATCCCGCTCATCGTCTGCATCACCGAGGGCATCCCGGTCCTCGACATGGTCCGCGTCAAGGCGGCCCTCCAGTCCACCGGCAGCATCCTGATCGGGCCGAACTGCCCCGGCGTCATCACCCCCGGCACGAAAACCCGCGTCGGCATCATGCCCGGCGACGTCTTCATGCCCGGCCGCGTCGGCGTCGTCAGCCGCTCCGGCACGCTCGTCTACGAAGTCGTCGCCCAGCTCACCGCCGAAGGCATCGGCCAGAGCACCTGCATCGGCGTCGGCGGCGACCCGATCATCGGCACCCGGCAGGTCGAAGCCGTCCGCATGCTCAACGAAGACCCGGATACCGACGCCATCGTCCTCGTCGGCGAAATCGGCGGTTCGGCCGAGCAGGAGGCAGCCGCCTACATCAAGGAGCACGTGAAGAAGCCCGTCGTCGCCTTCATCGCCGGCGCCACCGCGCCGCCCGGCCGCCGCATGGGCCACGCCGGCGCCATCATCTCCGGCGAAGACGGCAAGGCCGAGAACAAGAAGGCCGCCCTCCGCGCCGCCGGTGCCGTCGTGTCCGACTCCCCGGCCGACATCGGCGCCACGATGAAGCGCCTCCTCACCGAGCGCGGCCTGCTCGAGTAGCGCCGCGCCGCTCTCCGCAGCCTCGACCGACGGGCCCGGCAACCGCCGGGTCCGTTCGCGCTCTCGCCCGGGCTTCTGTTCCAATCCTGTTACGTTTTGCCCCGGGAACGCCGCAGGGTGCCCCTGCGCGCCCGGCGATTCGCTAGCATCAGGGCACCCCGTCCGGAGGTGCCGCCATGGCAGCAATCGAAAGCTCCGCCCCGCGCATCGTCGATTCGCTCCTCGGGGCGGTCCGCCAGCTCGAAACGGTCCGCGACTCCCGCGCCGTCCGCGCCGCCCTCCGCGACTGCGCGCTCGCCATCGAATTCCGGCTCGATACCCTCGCCCGCGAGCTCCAGCCCGGCCCGGGCGGCCTCGACCCCTCTCTGCTGCCTGCCGGCCGCGCCGTCGATGCTGCCCTGCGCGGCGTCCTCCTCGAGGCGTGGGCGCTGCTCCGCGCCGGCGACCCCGCGCTCTCCGACCGCGAGCGCATCGCCGCCTTCGCCCGCTCCGTGGCCCGCGCCGCGCGGCAGGAAGCGGAATTCGCCTTCGCCCAGCTCTCGCTGCCCGAGGCGCTCGACTAGCCCGCCGGCTGCGACTGCCAGAAGGTCAGCCAGTTCCCCGCCGGGTCTTCGACCGTGAACTCGCTCTGTCCCCACGGCCGCGGCGCGATGGGGTCGACCACCCGCACCCCCGCGGCCTGCACGCGCTCCCACAGCGCCGCGAGGTTCTCCGCCTCGATGTAGTAGGCCGCGGGCCCGGCCGTCCCCAGCCGCTCCCGGATCGCCCGGTTGTAGCCGTCGCTGTAGAACTCCGCGGCCGATTCCAGCATGAGGTTCGCATCGCCGAAGGTCACCGAGACGTTCCCCTCGGCCGGTTCGCCGCGGCGCACCGCGAACCCGAGGACATCGACATAGAACCGAACGGCCCCTTCGAGGTCGGCGAACCTCAGCGAGGGAATGACACCCCATCCCGGCATGGCAGCCTCCGCGCCGCGAACGTGCGGCAGCTCAGCCTACCACACGGAATGCGCCAGCCTCAGGGCGCGGCCGGCATCCGCCAGGAGCCGCCCGCCGGCCCCGCGATCGCCACCCAGTACGCCCGGCCGGGCTCCAGCGTCGCCAGCGTGTTCGCGCCCGGGACCCCGGCCCCGCCGGGGAAGTAGGCGAGCCACGTCTGCGCGGCCGCATCCCAGCCGTAGATGGCGGTCACCTGCGCGCCCTGCACGCCCTGCAGCGCCTGCGCGGCGGGCGTCGAGGGCCCGCTCCACGTCACCAGCGTCCAGCGGAACTGCAGCGGGACGGTGACCGACGTGTCCCGGCCCGCTTCGGCCACCCAGCCGACCTGCCCTCCGCCGTCGCCCGGTGCCAGCACGAGCACCCGCAGCGGCCCGGGGATGCTCTGCGAAATCCGCACCCACGCCTGGCACTCGTCCGTCACGCCGTCGCGCAGCGGCGGGAAGCTCCGCACCGGACTGCCGGCCGTCGCGTTGACTGCCGTCGAGAACGTCCGCACGCCGAGCGCCTGCCGGCCTGGCGCCAGGCCGCCGGAGCTCGTCTCGATGATGATCCCCTCGCCCGCTTCGATGATGAAGTCGACCGGCATATCGATGACGGGGTGGAGGCTCACGGCCCCAGCCGGCGGCTGGCAGAAGCCGTCCCGGTCGAGCGCATGGAAGACGACGTAGACGAACTGGCTGCCGTCGAGCTGCGGCTCGATGACCATGGTCACGGGACCGCCCTCGGCCGAGGCGCGGGTCCCGGGGCCCGCCCAGGGAGCGGCCGCAGCGGCCGGCAGCAGCACGAATACCAGGAGAAGGAACACGCGGCGCATGGCCAGAGTCTACCCCGGCCCGCCGTTTCAGGCCCTGTCCGCTCCGCCCGCATCACCGCCAACATCGCAACGAAAAACGCCGGCCCGAAGGGAGCCGGCGTGGCGGTGTGCGTGGGCTGGTGGGCGATACTGGATTCGAACCAGTGACCTCTGCGATGTCAACGCAGCGCTCTAACCATCTGAGCTAACCGCCCACGCTGCGCATAGCATACGCCCGCAGGCCGCAAGCCGCCACCCGGCCGGGCGCTCCCTCGCGCGTGACCGTGCCCGCCCCTACGCTGGGAACATGCCCCGCCGCGGCCGCACCTGGAAGACCCCCGCCGAACCCGTCACCCTCGTGCTCCGGGCGGAAAGCCTCGTCTTCGGCGGGGCCGCGCTTGCGCACGCGCCCGACGGCCGGGTCGTCTTCGTCAGCTTCGCGGCCCCCGGCGAGCTCGTCGAAGCCGCCGTCGAACGGGAATACCCGGACTACCTCGAGGCCGTCGTCACGCGCGTGCTCGAGCCCTCGCCGGACCGCGTCGAACCGCGCTGCACGCTCTTCGGCGAATGCGGCGGCTGCCAGCTCCAGCACATGGCCTACCCCGCGCAGCTCCGTGCGAAGGAGGCGGTCGTGCGCGAGCAGCTCCGCCGCATCGGCGGCCTCGATGACCGCTTCGTCCGGCCGATGGTCGGCGCCCGCGACCCGTGGGGCTACCGGAACCACATCCGCTTCTCCACGGGCCGCAAGTTCGGCGATGTCGGCTTCATCTCCCGCCGCGGCCACGGCCTCCTGAAAGTCGAGCACTGCCCCATCGCCGACCCCTGGGTGAACGAGGTCCTGCCGAAGCTCCAGGGCCACGGCGCCGGCCTCCACCAGGTGCAGGTGCGCCACTCCGCGGCCACCGGTTCGTTCCTCATCAACCCGGCCGTTCCCGGGGCCGAGATCCCGACCGGGCAAACGAGCTACCTCGAACGGCTCGCGGGCCACGATTTCGTCGTCAGCGCCTCGGCGTTCTTCCAGGTGAACACCGCCCAGGCCGAGGAGATGGTCCGGCTCGTCGGCGAAGCCCTGCCGGCGCGCGGCCGCCTCCTGGTCGATGCCTTCGCCGGGGTCGGCACGTTCGCGCGCATCTTCGCCGACCGCTTCGAATCCGTCGTCGCCATCGAAGAATCGAACAGCGCCGCGCGCGACGCGAAGGTGAACCTGAAGCCGGTCCCGAACGCCCGCATCCGCATCGGCAAGGTCGAAGAGGTGCTCCCGACGTTCGAGGACTACCCCGACGCCATCGTCCTCGACCCGCCGCGGCCGGGCTGCGCGCCGCCCGTGCTCGCCGCCATCACCGAATTCCGGCCCCGCGTCGTGGTGTACGTCTCCTGCAACCCCGCCACGCTCGCGCGCGACCTCCGCGTCCTCATCGACGGCGGCTACCGGCTCACGGACGTGACGCCGCTCGACATGTTCCCGCACACGGGCCACATCGAATGCGTCAGCCGGCTGGAGTGGCCCCAGCCGTGAGCCGGCCCGTCGTCCTCGCGTCCGCCTCGCCCCGCCGCCGCGAGCTGCTGGCCGCGCTCCTCGACGATTTCGCCATCGACGCCGCCGACATCGCCGAAGACCTCGAAGGCGACGCCGTCGACTGCGCCCGCCAGCTCGCCTACGCCAAGGCCGAAGCGGTGGCGCGCCGCTCGCCGGGAGCGCTCGTCATCGGCTGCGATACCGTCGTGTTCCGCGGTCTCCGCCTCTACGCCAAGCCGGCCGATGCGGCTGAGGCCGCCGCCATGCTGCGCGAACTCCGCGGCCGGCCCCACCAGGTCGTCACCGCCGTCGCCGTCATCGCGCCGGAGGGCGCAGCCATCGACCACGAAATCTCGACTGTCCTGATGGCCGACCTGCCCGACCCGGTCCTCGAAGCGTATGCCGCCTCCGGCCGGACGCTCGACAAAGCCGGCGGCTACGCCATCCAGCACGAGGACGTCCGGCCGGTGGAGCGGCTGGAGGGCTGCTACTGCGGCGTCATGGGCCTCCCGCTCTGGACCCTCTACCGGCTGCTGGAGCTGTTCGGCTGCACGCCGCACCCGCCGGACCGCCGGTTCGACCGCTGCGCTGCCTGTCCGGCGCGGCCCCGCTCACCATAAAAATTCACTTGGCAGCCGCCCCGGGAGGAGTAGACTGCGCCGTACAGCGGGGTGTAGGTTCCGCCCCGCAGGAGAAACTTGCATGAGCAATAACCGCTCGCTCGGGAGGGGGAGCCCCGCCAGCGGTTCGCGGCCGATCCGCGTGCTCGTCGCCGATGACCACGCCGTGATCCGCCAGGGCCTCCGGATGCTGCTCGAATCCCGCCCCGAAATCGAAGTCGTCGCCGACTGCGAAAACGGCCGCGAGGCGCTCCTCGCCGTCGAACGCCTCCGCCCCGACGTCGTCCTCATGGATGTCGTCATGCCCGGCCTGAACGGCATCGAGGCGACCCGTCAGATCAAGCGCGCCTCCGCGACCACGAAGGTCGTCATCCTCTCCGGCTTCGTCGATGAGGAGCAGATCACCGGCGCCATCCGCGCCGGCGCCTCCGGCTACCTCGTCAAGAACTCCGACGTCTCCGAACTCATCCTCGCCATCCAGACGGTCCACCGCGGCAACCAGTACTACTCCGCGGCGCTGTCCGAAGGGTTCGATATCGCCGAGCTCCAGCTCCAGGCGCGCCGGCCCGAGCAGAAGACCTCGCTCGACAACCTCACGCCCCGCGAGCGCGAAGTCCTCCAGCTCATCGCCGAGGGCCGCACGAACCAGCAGATCGCCGATGAGCTCGTCGTCAGCGTGAAGACGGTCGAGGCCCACAAGGCCCACATCATGGAGAAGCTCAAGGCCCGCTCCCGGACCGACCTCATCCGCTACGCGCTGAAGCGCGGCATCGTCAAGCTCGAAAGCGTCGACGAAGCCGAGCGGAGCCTCTCCAACCTGGGCGGCGCGGCCGAAGGCTAGCCCGCCTGCCCCCGCGCGAACTCCAGCGCCCGGCGGTAGGCCGCCGCAGCCCGCTCGAAGCTCGCGAAGACCGGCACGCCGGCCGCGTTGAACTTCGGCTGGAGGCTCGCCACGTACTCCGCCTCGTGCGCCGGGTGGAGGATCACCACGAGCGGCTTCTCCGACCGCGCGATGTGGTTCGCCAGCGTCGCAATCGTCGCGTCCAGCGTCTCGGGCTTCGCCTTCCACTGCCGCGCGGCGAACATCGCCGAGAGCTCCATCGCCATCCCGTCCACGTTCGGGTCCGCGTCGACGATCCGCAGGATGCGGTCGAGCGTTTCCATGTTGCCCTGGATCGTTCCCGCCATATCGAGCGGGTTCTGGTAGCTGCCGCCGACGATGTTGAAGAACTCCCCGAGCGCCGCGTACGTCCCATCCGTGAAGCGCGGCACCCGCAGCCCCGCCTTCGCGAACGCATCCGTGATCGAAACCGACTGCCCGCCGGTCTGCGCGAGCAGCGCCATCCCGTCGCCCCGCGGCGTCTTCGCCCGGAGCAGCATCTTCATCGCGTCGATCGTCTCATCGAGGTTGTTCGTCGTGATGGCGCCGCACTGCCGCATCATCCCGTCCCACACCGCCTGCGGCGCGGCCAGTGAGCCCGTGTGCGACATCGTCGCCCGCGCGCCGGCTTCCGTCTGACCGCCCTTCCAGACGACGACCGGCTTCCGCCGGCAGGCCTCCTTCAGCGTCGCGAAGAACCGGCGCCCGTCCTTGACCCCCTCCACGTACATGCCGATGACCTTCGTCTCGTCGTCGAGCATCAGGTACTCGAGGTAGTCCGAGACGTCGAGCACGATGGCGTTGCCGATCGAGGCGCACTTGCTGATGTACATGCCGTTCGCGGCCGCAACGAGGCTGAACATGATGCCGTGCGTGCCGGACTGGCTCAGGAAGCCGATTTCGCCGTCGTCGGTGACCGGGGCATCGGCGTTGAACCGCACGCCGGCCTTCGGCAGGTAGAGCCCCATGCAGTTCGGCCCGACGAGGTTGAAGTTCGCCTCCCGGGCCATCTCCGTCAGCTGCGCCTGCAGCCGGATGCCCAGCTCCTCGCCCGTCTCCGCGAAGCCGGAGGTGAAGAAGCCGGCGCCGCCCGCCCCCGCCGCGATGAGGTCCTTCAGCACGTAGGGCGAGACCTGCCGAGGCACCGCCACCAGCGCGTAATCGATCGGCTCCGGCACGTCGAGCACCGACTTGAAGTTCTGCACCCCGAGCGCCTCGATGCCGGGAATCTCTTTCTCGTCGAGCTGCACCGAATAGAGCCGGCCGCCCCGCTCCGTGATCGGCAGGTTGTTGTGCAGCCACATGTAGCCGGGGCCTTTGTCGCCGATGACCGCGACGACCTTCGGATTGAACATCCGGTCGAGCCGGTGCCCGGGCACTGCCATTTCGCTACCCTCCCGGCGGACGCCCGCCGCGCTGCCTTACGCCTCGCCGACGACGATGCGCGCGTCCACGGCCAGCGCGCCGTCCGGGTAGGCGAACACGGGGTTCAGGTCGAGCTCCTTCACCTCGGGGTGCGCCTGCACGAACTCGGAGACCTTCAGGATCGTCCGCTTGAGCGCCTCGATGTCCGCCGGCGGCTGGCCGCGCACCCCCGAGAGCACCGGCCGCCCCTTGATCTCGTCGATCATCTGCTGGGCGTCCTTCTCCTCCAGCGGCACCAGCCGGAAGGAGACGTCCTTGAGCACTTCGACCATGATGCCGCCGAGGCCGAACATCAGCACCGGGCCGAACTGCGGGTCGGTCGTCATCCCGACGATCACTTCGGTGCCCTGCGGCGCCATGTGCTGCACGGCCACGCCGGTGATTCGCGCACCCGGGACGGCGCGCTGCGCATTCGCGACCACCTCATCGAACGCCGCGCCGACGGCCTCCCGGTCCCGCAGGTTCAGCTTCACGCCGCCGACGTCCGACTTGTGCGCGATATCGGGCGAGACGATCTTCAGCACGACCGGGTAGCCGACCTCGTCGGCGGCGGCCTGCGCCTCCTCCCGGGTGCGCGCGAGCAGCGTCGCCGCCACGGGGACGCCGGCCTCCTGCAGGAGCGATTTCGCTTCGACTTCGGTCAGCAGGGTGCGGCCCTCGGCGCGCGCCTGCGCGAGCACTGCTTCGAACGACATGGATGCCTCGCGGAAACGGGTGGTGTGGCGGGATTGTACGGGAACCCGCCCGTGCGTCCCACCGCCGGGGCAGGTACATTCCCGCCCCGGGAGGCTCCGCCATGAACGAACCCTGCGATGTCATCGTCGTCGGCGCCGGCTCCGCCGGGGCCGTCATCGCCGCCCGCGCCAGCGAGGACCCGCGCCGCTCCGTCCTGCTCCTCGAAGCCGGGCCCGATTACCCCGACCTCGCCCGGCTGCCGTTCGACCTCGTCAACAGCCACAACAACTCCTACACCGCGCACGACTGGGGCCTCAGCTACCAGCCGACGGCGGCAGGCCGCTCCGCGCCCTTCCCCCGCGGCCGCGTCACCGGCGGCTCCAGCGCCGTGAACACCACCATCGCGCTGCGCGGCATGCCGGAGGACTACGACGGCTGGGCCGCCGCCGGGAATCCCGAATGGGCGTGGGAGCGGGTGCTGCCGGCCTTCTGCCGCCTCGAACGCGACCTCGACTTCGGCGACCGGCCCTACCACGGCGATGCCGGCCCCATCACCATCCGCCGCTACACGTGGGACGAACTCACGCCCGTCCACCGCGCATGGCTCGAAACCGCCGACCAACTCGGCTTCCCCCGCTGCGAGGACGCCAACGACCCCGCCGGGTGGGGCGCCGGCCCGCACCCGATGAACAAAATCGGCCGGCTGCGCGTCTCGACCGCCGTCGGCTACCTCGCGCCGGCGCGCGCCCGCCCCAACCTCCGCATCCTCCCGAACACGCTCGTCCGCCGCGTCCTGTTCGAAGGCGGCCGCGCCGCCGGCGTCGAAGTGGAGCGGGACGGAGCCGTGGAGACCATCCGGGGCCGGCTCGTCGTCCTCTCCGCCGGCGCCATCCATTCGCCGGCCGTCCTCATCCGCTCCGGCATCGGCCCGGCGGAGGAGCTCGCCCGCCTCGGCATCGAGCCCGTCCGGCCCGCCCCCGTCGGCTCGCGGCTCTCCGACCACCCGGCGCTCGCCGTCGTCGCCACGGTCCGCGACCCGGCCATCCTCGACCCCGACCAGCCCATCGTGCAGACCATCCTCCGGTACACGGCGCCGGGCAGCCCCCACCGGAACGACCTGCAGGTCGAGGCGTTCTCCTTCTCACCCCGGGGCGCCGGCCCCCTGCAGGCGTTCGCCGTCGCCGCCGTCCTCGAGCAGGTGAACGGCACCGGCACGCTCCGCCTGCCCTCGGCCGACCCCCATGCCGCGCCCGTCATCGAAAACCGCTTCTGCGAAGACCCGGAGGACCGGCGCCGGCTCGCCGCCTGCTTCCGGGACGCCCTCCGGTTCGTGACCACCGGCCCGCTCGCGGCACTCGTCGACCGCGTCATCTTCCCGGACCCGGGGCGGGAGCTGACCGACGAGGCGATCGGCGCGCTCCTGCTGAAGCTCGCCGCCAGCGGCTACCATCCCTGCGCCACCGCGCCCATGGGGCCGCCGGCCGACCCGCACGCCGTCGTCGACCAGTACGGCCGCGTCTACGGCGTCGAGGGGCTCGCCGTCGCCGATGCGAGCATCATGCCGACCGTCCCGCGCGCCAACACGAACCTCACCAGCATCATGATCGGTGAGATGGTGGGCGAGTGGCTCCGCACCCGCCCGGCGCTCTACGGCCTCTGAGCCAGCCCGGCCCGGTCCGCTACTCGACCACGATGCGGCCCGTTGCCGGCCCGCACTGGTAGGGGAAGCTCAGCCCGGCCTGGTCGAAATCGCGCGTGTACTCGCCGGTCGTCTGCTCCGGCGACTTCTGCCCCGCGAGCAGGATGGCGATGGGCGTGGAGGTGTTCTCCCACTTCCAGACGACCCGCGTCCGGGCCTTGATGGTCACGTTCGCCGGCTCGCACCCCTGGTCGGTGACCTTGATCTCCTGCACCGGCCGCTCCTGCGGCGCCTCCGTCGCGTTCACGTTCGGGTTCACGTTCTCGAGCGTTACGTTCTTGTTCCCGCCGTCGCCGCCGCCGCAGGCCGCCAGCGTGATTCCCGCCGCGGCCAGCGCGGCGAGCGCCGCCGCCCGCCAAACCCCCCGGTCACCGGTCATGTGCCACCTCCTGAGCGCTGCTATCGATGGCGCCGAATCCTACCATCAGCCGCGGCTATCCCGCGGAAAGTAGTTCAGGAGGCGCTCGCTATCGCGGCTGGGCCGCGCGAAACCTCAGGCCAGCCGGTGCCGCTGGACGAACCGCCCGATCCGCTCCAGCGCCCGCTCGATCTGCTCGAAGCTGCTCGCGTAGCAGGCGCGCACGTGCCCTTCGCCGCATGCCCCGAAGGCGCTCCCCGGCACGACGGCGACCCGCTCCTCGGCCAGCAGCCGTTCGCTGAATTCGAGGCTGCTCATCCCCGTGCCGCGGATCTCCGGGAAGGCGTAGAACGCGCCGCGCGGCTCGAAGGTCGGCAGGCCGACCGCCCGGAAGCCGTCGACGATCAGGCGCCGCCGCCGGTCGTACTCCGCCACCATCTCGGCGACGAACGCTTCGCCCTCGTCCAGCGCAGCGATCGCGGCGTACTGCGAGGCCGTCGGCGCCGACATCATCACGTACTGGTGGACCTTCATGATCGCCTCGGCGATGGGCGCCGGGGCCGCCACCCATCCCAGCCGCCACCCCGTCATCGCGTACGCCTTGCTGAACCCGCCCAGCAGCACCGTCCGCTCCCGCATCCCGGGCAGCGAGGCGAAGCAGGTGTGTTCGCCGGCGTACGTCATCCGGTCGTACAGCTCGTCGCTGATCACCGCGAGGTCGTGCCGCTCGGCCACCTTCGCGACGGCTTCGAGGTCCGCGCGGTCCATCGTCGCGCCCGTCGGGTTCGCCGGGTAGCCGAGCAACAGCACCCGCGCCGAGGGCGTCATCGCCGCCTCGAGGTCCGCCGGCAGGAGCCGAAAGTCGTCCGCCGCCCGCGTCGGCACGGGCAGGAACTCCCCGCCCGCCATCACCGTCACCGGCATGTAGGCGACGTAGCTCGGGTCGGCGCAGAGGACGCCGTCGCCCGGGTCGACGAGCGCCCGCATGGCGATGTCGAGCGCCTCGCTCGAACCCGACGTGATGACGATCTCGGTCCGCGGGTCGTACCGCACGCCGTACAGCCGCTCGAGGTGCGCTGCGAGCCGTTCCCGCAGCTCGAGCAGGCCGTAGTTCGAGGTGTAATGCGTGTCCCCGCGCTCGATGCTGGCGATGGCGGCCCGCCGGAACGGCTCCGGAGTGACATAATCCGGCTCGCCGACGCCGAGCGAAATCACGTCCTCGATCGTGCTCAGGAGATCGAAAAACCGGCGGATCCCGCTCGGGGGAACGGCCTGCATCCGCCGTGAGACGTAGCGGACCGGTTCGGTGCGGGTCGACGTGTCAGCGGTCATCGGTGCTGCTCCTCGTTGCCCCCGCCAGCCATTCCTACCGGGAAAGGCCGCCCCGGGGGCGGCCTTCCTGCAGATATCCTCGACGTACGGTTCCGACCGCCACCCTTACCGGCGCGCACGCGCGGCCGCAGCAGCAGCAGCGGCGAGGAGCGCGGCGAGGGTGGTGGCGTGAACCATGCCTGCTAACTCTCACGGCTGCCGCTCATAACGTCAATACCGGGCTTTCCCCGATCGTTCCCGGCGCCTCCCCGGCTTCTGCCGCCCCCCCGCCGCGCCTACACTGGAACCCGACGTGCCCGTCATCAGCTACGACGCCATCCCCTACGAAGGCACCGCCGTCGAAGCCTCCCATCCCCGGCGCCTCGCCGCCCTCGGCCGCCTCTTCGGCATCGAGACCCCGCCAGTCGCCTCGGCCCGCATCCTCGAAATCGGTTCCGCCATCGGCGAAAACCTGAACGCCATCGCCGCCTCGCTCCCGGGAGCGGACTGTCTCGGCATCGACAACGCCCCGCGGCAGGTCGAACTCGCCCGCGAGACCGCTGCCCGCCTCGGCCTCCGCAACGTCCGCTTCGAGCCCATCGACATCGCCGAGGCCGGCCCCGCGCTCGGCCAGTTCGACTACGTCATCGCCCACGGCGTCTACTCCTGGGTCGAAGCCCCGGTCCGCGACCGCCTGCTCGGGCTCTGCGGCGAGCTCCTCGCGCCCGGCGGCATCGCCTTCGTCAGCTACAACTGCTACCCCGGCTGGCATCTCCGCCAGCCGCTGCGCGAGCTGATGGTCTTCGCCACGCGCAACCTGCAGGCGCCCCCCGGCCAGCTCGTCGGCCACGCCCGCGCCATGGCGGAGATCGTCGTCCGCACCGCGCTCGACCTCGAAGCCCGTCTCCCCGGCGGCCCGCTCTACGCCCGCGTCCTCGCCCGCGAGCTCGAATTCATCGCCGACCGTCCCGATGACTACATCGCGCACGAACACCTCGAGCCGACGAACGCGCCCGTCTACTTCGCCGAATTCGTCGCGCACGCCGCCAGCCGCGGGCTGCAGTACGTCGGCGATGCGTGGCCGCTCCGCATGGCGATGCCCGACCTCGCGGGCGACATCGCCGCCGAGTTCGAGTCGCTCGCCCCCGGGCAGGTCGAACGCGAGCAGCTGCTCGATTTCGTCCACGGCCGCACGTTCCGCGAGTCCCTCCTCTGCCGCGCCGGCACGCCCATCCAGCGCCCGCCGGCGCCCGAGCGCCTCCGGGGGCTCGCGCTCCGCCTGCTCGGCGAATTCATCGGCCCCGGCGAAGAGCGGTACGACCCGGCGCTGCCCAAGCTCGTCCATCCCGGCGGCATCCTCGCCCTGCGCGACCCGGACCTCCTCGAGGCGGTGCGCCTCCTCGATGCCCGGCGGCCGGCTGCCGTGCCGGCCGAGGAGCTGGCGGCTGCCGTCGACCCGCGCCGCTTCTGGCAGCGGACGGCACCGAAGCTGCTCCGCCTCTTCTTCCACGGCGGGCTCCAGCTCGAAGCCGAGCCCGCCCGCCCCGTGCCGGCCCCGGGGCCGCTGCCCCGCGCCTTCGCCATGGCCCGCGACCAGGCGCGACGCGACGGCACCATGCCGGTCGCCCTCACCCACGCCGTCTACGACGTCCCGCCGCTCCCGCTCGCGCTCCTCCCGTGGCTCGACGGCACCCGGACCCACGACGAGCTCGCGCGGCTCATCGTCGAGCAGCTCGCGCCGAGCGCCGAGGATGACGCCGTCCGCGCCGCGGGCGTATCCTTCGCCACCGCCCGGGTCGCGCTCGCGGGGGCGCTCCAGTGGCTCGCCCGCCGCGGCTACCTCGAAGCCTGACCCCGGGACACGCTCGACTCCCAGGTGCGCCGATGCCCGACCCCGCTGACCTGACCGTCGCCGACGCCGCCCGCGCCATCGCCCGCCGCGACCTCTCGCCGGTCGATCTCACCCGCGCCTGCCTCGCCCGCATCGAGGCGCGCAACCCCGCGCTGAACGCCTTCGTCACCGTCGTCCCCGAGCGCGCCCTCGAGGAGGCCGCCCGCGCCGAGGCCGAACTCCTCGCCGGCCAGTACCGCGGCCCGCTCCACGGCATCCCCATCGGCCTGAAAGACCTGTACGACACGGCCGGCATCGAAACCGCCGCCGGTTCTGCCGTCCTCCGCGGCCGCGTGCCCGACCGCGATGCCGCCGCCGTCGCCCGCCTCCGCGAAGCCGGCGCCGTCATCCTCGGCAAGACCAACACCCACGAATTCGCGTGGGGCACCACGACCAACAACCCGCACACCGGCCCGACCCGCAATCCGTGGGCGCCGGACCGCATCCCCGGCGGCTCGAGCGGCGGCTCCGGCGCCGCCGTCGCGGCCCGCCTCTGCCCCGCTGCCCTCGGCACCGATACCGGCGGCAGCATCCGCATCCCGGCCGCGCTCTGCGGCGTCGTCGGCCTCAAGCCGACCTTCGGCCGCGTCAGCCGGGCCGGCATCATCCCGATGTCGTGGCAGTTCGACCACGCCGGGCCCATCACCCGCACGGTCGAAGACGCCGCCATCCTCCTCGCTGCCATCGCCGGCTACGACCCGGCCGACTTCGCGACCGTGCCGGTGCCCGTGCCCGACTACCGCGCCGCCCTCGTCCCGGATATCCGCGGCCTCCGCATCGGCGTCCCGCGCGATCAGTTCTTCGGCCTGCTCGACCCTGAAGTCCTCGTCGCGGTCGAAGAAGCGCTCGAAACGCTGCGCGGCCTCGGCGCCGCCGTCGAGGACATCGATGCCGGCTTCACCCGCGAGCAGGTCATCAGCGCGTGGCGGCTGGTCAACGTCGAAGGCCGGCTCTACCACGCCCCGTGGCTCGAACAGCAGCCCGAGGCCTACAGCGAGGAGCTGCGGAACGTCCTCCTCCAGCCGCTGCCCGAGCCGCTCGACCTCTCCGCCGCCTACCTCGCCAGTTACGAGATAAAGGAGGGCGTGCGCCGCGTCCTCGAAACCGTCGACCTGCTCGCCGCGCCGACCACCATGCGGCCCGCCTCGGCCATCGGCGAAGACCCGGTCGAGGTCGAAGGCGTGCAGCTGAGCACCGGCGCGGCGTTCGCGTCGCTGACGATGCCGTTCAACCTCGCCGGCGTCCCGGCGGTGAGCATCCCCTGCGGCTTCTCGGCCGAAGGGCTGCCGATCGGCCTCCAGCTCGCCGGGCGGCCGTTCGATGAGGGCACGGTCCTCCGCGCCGCCTTCGCTTACGAATGCGCGACCGAATGGCGCCGGCGCACGCCGCCGCTCTGACCCGGCCTACCGGATGAGCCTGCCGCCGCGCGCAGCAGCGGCCACGCCCCCGGCATCGACCAGCACCAGCTTCGGCCCCTGCTGGATCCCCGCGGCCCATGCCGCGGCAGGCGCGGTCACCCGGCCCGTGGTGACCAGCACGGCGAGCGTCGCGCCCGCCGCCGTCGCCGCCCCGTAGAGATCGCGCACCGCAGCGGCGCCGACCGCTGCCTCGCCGGCGAACCGCTTGCACTGGACGGCCGCCACCTCGCGGCCCTTCTTCGCGACGAGGTCGATGCCGCCGTCGCCCGGGCGTCCCGTGCGCTCGACCCGCCAGCCGTCGCGCGCCAGCCACGCTGCCACCCGTTCTTCGAACGCTGCCGGCGGGAGGCTCCGGAGCCCCTCGAGCGTGCGCAGCGCCGCCCGCCGCCGCAGCGCCGCGGCCGCCCGGTAGGCGAGGAGCAGCATCCCCGCCGCCGCAGCGGTCCAGCCGGCCCACGCGAGCCCGGCCGGCCCGAACCACGCGGACGCAGCCCCGGCTGCAGCGAGCCCGGCCCCGAATTTCATCACCGGCCGAAACTCCCCGGCAGGCGCGCCCCCGTGAAGGCCGGCCCGCGCCCGGCCTCAGCCCCCGGCCAGCGGCGCCAGCTGGTTCTTGAACCCGCTGGCCTGCTCGTACGCGTGCGCCACCTGCAGGATGCGCCCTTCATCGAAGAAGTTCCCGATGATCTGCATGCCCACGGGCAGCCCGTCGCTGAACCCGCACGGCACGCTGATCGCCGGCAGCCCCGCCACCGAGGCCGGCAGCGTATAGATGTCGTTCAGGTACATCGCGAACGGGTCGTCGACTTTCGCCCCGATGGGGAACGCGACCGTCGGCGACGTCGGCGTCACCAGCACGTCGTACCTCGCGAACGCCTCCGCGAACTCCCGGCTGATGAGCGTCCGCACCTTCTGCGCCTTCAGGTAGTAGGCGTCGTAGTAGCCCGCGCTGAGCGCGTAGGTGCCGAGCATGATCCGCCGCTTCACCTCGTTGCCGAAGCCCTTCGCCCGCGTCTGCTCCATGTTCTCCCACATCGAGGGCGCCGAGCGGTCGCTGAAGCCGTACTTCACGCCGTCGTAGCGCGCGAGGTTCGCCGAGGCCTCGCTCGGCGCGATGATGTAGTAGACCGCCAGCGCGTGCTCCGTGCTCGGCAGCGAAACATCGCGGTCGATGACGGCGCCGAGCGACGCCAGCACGCCGAGCGCTTCCTCGATCCGCGCCGCGACGCCGGGCTCCATCCCGCTGATGAAGTACTCCTTCGGCACGCCGATCCGCATGCCGCGGATGTCGCGGCCGAGGTAATGCCGCAAGTCCGGCATCGGCTCCGGGTTCGTCGTGCTGTCGCGCGGGTCGTGCCCGCCGATGCAGTCCAGCATCGTCGCGACGTCTTCCACGTCCCGGCCGATCGGGCCTACCTGGTCGAGCGAGCTGCCGAAGGCGATGATGCCGTACCGGCTCACCCGGCCGTAGGTCGGGTCGAGGCCGACCTGCCCGCAGAGCGCCGCCGGCTGCCGGATCGAGCCGCCCGTATCGCTGCCCAGCGAAACGAGGCATTCGCCCGCCGCCACCGCGGCCGCCGACCCGCCCGAGGAGCCGCCGGGCACGAGCGCCGGGTTCCACGGGTTCCGGGTCGGGCCGTAGGCCGAGTGTTCCGTCGACGAGCCCATGGCGAACTCGTCCATGTTGCACTTGCCGATCATCACCGCGCCGGCCCGGCGTAAGTTCTCGTAGACGTGGCTGTCATACGGCGGGATGAAGTTCTCGAGCATCTTCGAGCCTGCCGTGGTCCGCACGCCTTTCGTGACGATGAGGTCCTTCACGCCGACGGGGATGCCGGTCAGCGGCGTGGCGGCGCCGGCGGCGAGCTTCGCATCCGCTTCCTTCGCCTGTTCGAGCGCCAGCTCGGCAGTGAGCGTGATGTACGCGTTGACCGTTGGCTCCACCTGCGCCACCCGCTCGAGCACCGATTCCGTCAGTTCGACGCTGGTGAATTCGCGCCGCCGGAGCCCTTCGTGCGCCTCGTGGACCGTCAGCCGCCACAGCTCGCTCATTCCAGCACCGCCCGGACCCGGAAGTAGCCGTCCTCGGCGAGCGGCGCATTCGCCAGCACCTCATCGCGCGGGAGCGACGGCTGGACCGCGTCCTCCCGCATCACGTTCGCGAGCGGCAGCGGGTGGGCCGTCGGCTCGATGCCTTCGGTATCGACGGCGGCCAGCGCCTGGAAATGGTCGAGGATGCCCGAAAGCTGCGCCCGGAACCGCTCCACCTCCGCCTCGTCGAGCGCGATGCGGGCCAGCCGGGCGATGTGCAACACGTCATCACGGGTCAGCGCCATGCGGTCAAGGATAGGGGAAGCCCGGCTTACCTGCCGCCGTGTTGCCAGCCGCGCGGGTCTGTTACCCTCGGGTGCGATGCCGCGCATCCGCCCCGGGCGCACAGGGGGTGCCCGTCCATGACCAGCATGGTCGTCCGCCGCCGGCTCCGCGAACGCCGCCGCGACGGCGGGAGCCGCGCGCGTCCGCTGCTCATCGCGCTGCTCGCGCTCGTCGGCCTCGGCGCCGTCTCCGCGGCTGCCGCCCTCGGCGCGCTCTTTACGATCTACAAATCCTACGCGAAGGACTACGTCCCGATCGAGCAGAAGCTGCTCGAAGTCTCGTCCGTGCCGACGGAGATCTACGACCGCGGCGGCCCGGAGAACGGCGTCCTCCTCGCCACGCTGTCGAACCCGAACGCCCAGCTCCTCAACCCCGTGACGCTCGACCAGATCTCCCCGTGGATGATCGAGGCGACGGTTTCCACCGAAGACAACTCCTTCTGGACCCACCCCGGCATCAACCTCCGCGGCCTCGTCCGCGCCGCCTACGAGAACTACGTCCTCAACGACTTCGGCGCCGGCACCGGCGGCTCATCCATCACCCAGCAGCTCATCAAGAACGTCTACATCTGCCCATCGATCTCCGAAGACGGGGACAACCGGAACGCCTGCGTCACCGCCGAGCGGACGCTCGACCGGAAGCTCCGCGAGATCGCCTACGCCATCGAGCTCGAGCGCGACTACTCGAAGGAGCAGATCCTCACCTGGTATCTCAACCAGATCAGCTACGCCGACCGGTACATCGGCGTCGAAGCCGCGGCCCAGGGCTACTTCCGCAAGCCCGCCAAAGAGCTGACGCTCGCCGAAGCCGCCCTCCTCGCCGGCATCCCCCAGGCCCCGACGACGTACCACCCCCGCCTCAACTGCGTGAAGGACGATCGCGGCGACTGCATCCTCGATGAGCTCGGGCGCGGCATCGTCGGCGGCGAGGCGAAGGCCCGCCAGGAAGACGTCCTCGACCTGATGGTGCGCCACGGCCGCATCACCCCCGAGCAGGCCGCCGCCGCCAAAGCCGAAGAGGTCCGCGTTTACCTCGGCTCCAACCCCCAGCGCGCCGAGGCCTTCGTCGACAACCAGGTCGAGCCCCGGCTCGTCCGCATGTGCGAAGCCGGCATCCTGCCGAAAATCCCCTCCGCCCCCGATTGCAAGTCCAGCGTCCACATGGCCGGCTACAAAGTCGTCTCCACGCTCGACTGGGAGCTGACGGCGAAGGCGATGGAGATGGCGCGCGGCTTCATCGCCGCCGGCCTCGAGGCGGGCTGCGAGTGCTACAACGCCGCCATCGTCACCATCGAGCCCTCCACCGGCCAGGTCATCGTCTACGCGCCCAATCGCGACCCCTCGTACCGCTCTGACCGCCGCGTGGCCGGTGAAATCGACCAGCTGAACGAAATCAACCAGCCGGGCTCGTCGTTCAAGCCGGCCGTCTACCTCACCTGGTTCGATGTCCTCAACAAGGCGCCCATGAGCATCTTCTGGGACACCAGCCCGCTCACCGTCGAAGGGACCGCCATCGAAAACCCGCGCCGCGACGCCGAGAAGACGGAAGGCCTCATCTCCGCCCGCGCCGGCCTCGGCGGCTCCCAGAACGTCCCGGCCTTCCGCGCCGCGCAGGAAGCCGGCGTCGACAACGTCATCAAAATGGCGAAGGCGCTCGGCATCACGACCCTCGAGCAGCGCTTCGACCCCACCTTCCGCTCCCACCCCGACGTGACCTACGGCGCCTCGATCGCGACCGGCGGCGCGAACATCCGCGCCATCGACATGGCCTACATGGACGCCACCATCGCCAACATGGGCAAGATGGTCGGCGTCCCCACCCTCGCCCGCTACGTCAAAGTCTCCGACCTGAAGAGCACGGCGCTCGATACCGGCGCCAACTACGAGCTCGCGCTCGAGCAGAAGCTGCTCTTCGAAAAGGGCTACATCCGGATCGAAGGCACCCGCGAACTCGACCCCGTCGTCATCCTCGAAGTCCGCGACAAGGACGGCAACGTCATCTTCCGCCAGGGCGAACCCGAAACCCGCCAGGTCGTCGATGCCGGCTCCGTCTGGCTCCTCCACACCATCATGTCCGATTGCACCGCCCGCTTCATCATCTGGGGCTGCGGGGGCAGCAACAACGACCTCGGGCTCGACTTCTACGCCAACGGCCAGCGCATCCCCTCCGGCGTGAAGACCGGCACCCAGCAGGGGCCGGCCTCCGCCGCCGACACCCTCGAGACGTGGATGACCGGCTACAGCCGCCACGCCGCCACCGCCGTCTGGGTCGGCAACGCCACCAACGAACTCGTCAACGACCGCCAGTTCGCGGCCGCGAACACCACCGTCCGGCTCTGGAAGAACTGGATGGGCTACTACCACGAGGCGCTCGCCGCCCGCGGTGTCCCCGATATCGGCAAAGGCTTCTCCGACCTCCAGCCGCGCAACGTCGCCCAGCGCGACTTCCAGACCCCCGCGACCGACCGGAACCTCGGCCCCGATTTCAAGTACTGCGACCAGGTCGTCACTGCCTGGGTCCGCACCGACGTCACCTACGAATCGGAGTGCGAGGAGAAGGAGATCGACAGCCGGAACGGCCTGCTCGCGACCGACCAGACGCCGGCCGAGTTCCGCAAGATGCAGAAGTTCGTCAAGCTCCCGGCGTTCAAGCCCGAGCTCGCAGAGGAGCTCGCCCAGAAGCGGAACATCCCGATCGCGCCGAAGGAGAAGAGCACCGGCCTCGCCGCCATCGCCATCAACAACATCACCACCGGCCGCACCATCTCCGGCGACACCGAGGTCATCGGCACCGTCAACCCGCCGAACTTGAAGAACTGGAAGCTCGAGCTCGGCAAGGGCTCGACCCCGACGGAGTGGAAGACCATCGGCGAAGGGACCGCGAAAGTCGAGAACGGCCTCCTCGGCACCATCCGGCTGAACGGCCTCGAGGACGGCGTCTACACCCTCCGGCTTTCCACGAACGACGGCAAAGGCCTCTCGCTGCAGGTGTACATCAACATCCGCCGCGGCGGGCCGCCCTTCCCCGGCGCCACGCCGACACCCTTCGGCGGCATCCCCAACAACGTCCTCACGCCCACGCCGAGCCCGACGCCCCCGCCCTGACCCTGACCCCGGGCTGCCCGGGGGCGTACACTCCCCGCCGAACCCTCCCGGGAGGCCGCCCATGGGCTACGCGCGCCCCGAACTCCTCGCCGAACCCGACTGGCTCGAGCAGCACCTCGACGACCCCGGCGTCCGCATCATCGACTGCGCCGTCCTCGAGGCGTACCGCCGCGCCCACATCCCCGGCGCCGTCCACCTCCCCGTCCACTACTACATCAAAGAAGCCGGCCCGCCCGGCGCCGACCACGGCACCTTCGTCATGCCGCCCGCCGAGTTCGAAGCGCTCATGGGCCGGCTCGGCGTTTCGAACGACACCCTCGTCGTCACCTACGACGACAACAACGCCCTCGTCGCCGCCCGGCTCTGGTGGGTGCTCACCTACTACGGCCACACGAACGTGAAGGTGCTGAACGGCGGCTGGCACCGCTGGCTCACCGAGGGGCGGCCCATCACCTTCCACGCCACGCGGCCGAAGCCCGCCTCCTTCACCGCCCGCCCCAACCCGGACCTCATCGCCGACGCCGAGTACCTGAAGGCCCGCATCGGCGACCCCGGCTGCCAAATCCTCGATGCGCGCACCGACGGCGAATGGGACGGCACCAACGACCGCGGCAACCGCCGCGTCGGCCGCGTCCCCGGCGCGAAGCACCTCGAATGGGTCCGCTTCGTCGAGACGGCCGACACCCGCCGCTTCCTCCCGGCCGAGGAGATCGAGCGGCTGCTGGCCGAGGCCGGCTTCACCCGCGACCGCGCCACCATCACCTACTGCCAGGGCGGCATCCGCGCCGCCCACGCCGCCTTCGCGATGACCCTCGTCGGCTACGACCATATCCGCGTCTACGATGGCTCGATGCGCGACTGGGCGAACCGCGACGATACCCCGCTAACCCTGGAATAGAGCGCCCCGGTTCGCGCTTCCCGGCGGAAAACGAACGGGCCCGGCTCGCCTGAGCCGGGCCCGCAGGGTTCTTCCGTATGGAAGCTGCTGGCTACTCGGAGGCCGGGGCGACCGGTTCCTTCTCGATGGGCTCGCGCTCCCAGCGGATGAGCGCCTCGACCGTGAAGCCGAGGTCCGCCTTCTCGCAGAGCGACGAGCAGTACGTCATCTTCATCCCGCTCGGCGACTTCCGCCAGTCGTAGCGGAGGCCGCACCGCGCGCACACCCGGATGTTGTTCAGGTTCATCCCGGTGGGGCCGGGGCCGATGGGCGTTTCCATGGTGGTGCCTCCTTTGCCGGCTTAGCCGCCTCGCGGTCGGCGTCCGTGCACTTCCAGCGTAGAGGCCGCCAGTCCGTTTCGTAAAGCGACGCACTTCCGCGCCGCTTACGAACCGCTGACCGGCGCCTGCCGCCGGCTCAAGCGGCGAGCAGGGCCCGCCACTCGCCCCGGACGATTTCGACCTCGCGCAGCAGCGTCTCGATGGTGAAGCCGAGGTCCGCCTTCTCGCAGAGACTTCCGCAGTAGGTCATCTTCAGGTAGGCGCTCGGCGAACGGCGCCAGTCGTACGGCGCTCCGCAATGCTGGCAGATGCGCATGTGCCCCTGCATCGGTGCGGCCTCCCCGGGTGGGCGGCGGTCCATCGCGCCGCCGGTGATACATCGATATTCGGCAGCGTGCCCCCGTCCGTTCACTCCATGAAAACCCGAATCCGCGGGGGCGGAACCGCGGCCATTTCGCGCCCGCGGGCCGCCGCCACCAGCCTGTCACCCGGCGCCACCGAACCCGCAACGCCGCCCGCGGGGTTTCCCGGATGCAGACCGCCGAAAATGTCGGTGGGAATGTACGCCTCGCCCGAACCGCTGCCGTTTCGCCGGCCACGGCCGCTGCCGCACCGCCTCGCGCCGCGCACCGGCGTCGTGCCCCGCGAGCGCGTCGTCGTCGCCGGCGAACAGCCGGTCCGCCCGGCACCCGCTCCTGTCCGTTCACCGCGCCTCCGGTATCGTTAGCAGCAAACCCGCGCCGGAGGTCCCATGCTCCCGGCTCCGCTCCAGACCGCGGTCCGCGCCCGGCTCGAGGCGATGGCTGCCGCCGATATCGTCGGGCGCACCTGGGCCCGCGACCACACCGTCTGGCAGCCCGAACCCGCCGAGTGCGCCGACCGCCTCGGCTGGCTCACGGTCCATCAGCAGATGTTCGCCCGCCTCCCGGCGATCGCGGCGCTGCGCGACCGGCTCCGGGCCGAGGGCTGCGATACCCTCCTCCTCCTCGGCATGGGCGGCTCCAGCCTCGCGCCGGAGGTCATGACCTCCTCCTTCGGCCCGGCCGAGGGGGCGCTCCGCTTCGAGCTGCTCGATTCCACCGACCCGCGCCAGGTCGCCGCGCTCCTCGCTCGCCTCGACCTCGCCCGGACGGCGGTGGCTGTCTCCAGCAAGTCCGGCACGACGATCGAGACCCGCAGCCAGTTCGCCCTCTTCCGCGACCGCATCCCCGACCCGGCCCGCTTCATCGTCATCACCGACCCGGGCACCCCGCTCGAGGCCGAGGCTCACCGCCTTGGCATCTCCCACCTCTTCCTCAACCCGCCGGATATCGGCGGCCGCTTCTCCGCGCTCTCGCTGTTCGGCCTCGTGCCGGCCATCCTCTGCGGCGCCGACGTGCCGGGGATGTTCGGCCGTCTCGGGCCCATGGTGCAGGCCTGCCAGGAGCGCCGCGACCTCGAAGCGAACCCCGGCGCCTGGCTCGGCGCCGCCATCGCCGAGGCCGCCCTTGCCGGCCGCGACAAGCTGACCCTCTTCCTCCCCCACGCCGTCGAAACGCTCGGCCACTGGATCGAACAGCTCGTCGCCGAGTCGACCGGCAAGCGCGGCCGGGGCATCCTGCCGGTCGAAGCCGAGCGGATCGGCCCGCCCGCCGTCTACGGCGAGGACCGCCTCTTCGTCGCCTACGGTCCGCTCGACGGCCTCGACGAACTGGAAGCGGCCGGCCACCCGGTCATCCGCCTGCCCGCCATCGGCCCGCTCGACCTCGGCGCCGAATTTTTCCGCTGGGAGTTCGCCACCGCCGTCGCCGGGCACATCCTCGGCATCAACCCGTTCGACCAGCCGAACGTCGAGGAATCGAAGCGGAACGCCCGCCGCGTGCTCGAAGGCGGCGCGCCCGAGCCGGACACCGCGTCCCCCGCAGAAGTCCTCAGGTCGGTTCGGCCCGGCGACTACCTCGCCATCCTCGCCTACCTCCCCCGCGACCGGGCGACAGCCGACCGCCTCGAACGTGCCCGCCATGCCTTCCGCGACCGCCTGCGCGTCGCCACCACCGTCGGTTTCGGGCCGCGCTACCTCCACTCCACCGGCCAGCTGCACAAGGGCGGCCCGGATACCGGCGTCTTCCTCGTCGTCGAAGAGCCGCCGGACGTCGACGTGCCCGTTCCCGGCGAATCGTTCACCTTCGGGCAGCTCGAGGCCGCGCAGGCCCGGGGCGATATCGCCGCCCTCCTCGAGCACGGCCGCCGCGTGGCGCGGCTCTCGCTCGCCGAGCTCGACGCGCTGGCCGCCGCGCGATGATGGGCCGCCGCCTCGGAGGCATCCTCCTCCATCCCACCTCGCTGCCGCACCCAGGCACCCTCGGCGAGCCGGCGCTGCGCTTCCTCGACCTGCTCGGCGATGCCGGCGTGGGCGCGTGGCAGATGCTCCCGGTCTGCCCGCCCGGCCCCTACGATTCGCCCTACGCCGGCCGCTCCGCCTTCGCCGGCGACGACCGGCTCATCGACCTCGACTGGCTCGCCCGGCGCGGCTGGCTCACCCCCGCCGAGGCGGCCATTCCGCAAGCCGGCGCCCCGAACCGCGCCGACTTCGCCGCCGCGCGCGCGGCGCGGGGCCCCGCCCTCCGCCGCGCCTTCGAGCGGTTCATGGCCGCCGGCGGCCGCGAAAAGCTGGACGCCTTCGGCGCCGGCCGGCCGTGGCTCGAGGACTACGCCCTCTTCGAAGCGCTGCGCGAGCTGACCGGCCAGCCGTGGTGGGAATGGCCCGCCGAGTTCCGGGAGTACCCGCCCCGCCAGCCGCTCCCCGGCACCGCCCTCGCCGACGAGGCCGACTTCCACCGCTTCCTCCAGTACGTCTTCGATGCCCAGTGGCAGGAGCTGCGCGCCGCCGCGGGTGCCCGGGGCATCCTCCTCATCGGCGACATGCCGATCTTCGTCGACCGCGACAGCGCCGACCACTGGTCCCGCCGCCGCCTCTTCCTGCTCGACGAGCGCGGCGAACCGGCGTTCGTCGCCGGCGTCCCGCCCGACGCCTTCAGCGACACCGGCCAGCGCTGGGGCAATCCGCTCTACGACTGGGAGGCGATGCGGGCCGACGGCTACGCGTGGTGGGTCGCCCGCTTCGAGCGCGCGCTCGAACTCTTCGATGCGGTGCGGGTCGACCACTTCCGCGGCTTCGTCGCCGCCTGGCACATCCCGGCCGATGAGCCGACTGCCGTCAACGGCGCCTGGGTGCCCGGCCCTGGCCGCGCCCTCTTCGATGCGCTCGAAGCCCGGCTCGGCCGCCTGCCGATCATCGTCGAGGACCTCGGCATCATCACCGACGACGTCCGCGCCCTCCGCGACGAACTCGGCTACCCCGGCATGGCCGTCCTCCAGTTCGCCTTCGGGGGCGATCCCCACAACCCCTACCTCCCCCGCAACCACCGCGCCAACCAGGTGGTCTACACCGGCACCCACGACAACGACACCACCCTCGGCTGGTGGCAGCACCTGCCCGAATGGGAACGCGACAACGTGCGCCGCGAACTCGGCACCGACGGCTCCGCTATCGTCGACGACATGATCCGTGCGGCGATGCACTCCGTCGCAGAGACCGCCGTGATCCCGATGCAGGACGTTCTGGCGCTCGGCAGCGAACACCGGATGAATCACCCGGGCCGGGCCGAGGGCAACTGGACGTGGCGGTTCGCATGGGAACAGGTCGACCCGGGGCGGCTGGCGTGGCTTGCCGCCCTCGCCCGCGAATCGGGGCGGAGCCTCGCCGGTGGCTGACCTCGCGCTCTCCGTGCTCGACCAGTCGCCGGTGCGCCGCGGCGGCAGCCCGGCGGAGGCCATCCGCGAGACGCTCGAACTCGCCCGGCTCTGCGACTGGCTCGGCTACCGCCGCTACTGGCTCGCCGAGCACCACGGCGCCGGCTCGCTCGCCTCGGCCGCGCCGGAAGTGCTCATCGCCCGCGTCGCGTCGCTCACCAGCGGTATTCGCGTCGGCTCCGGCGGCGTCATGCTGCCGCACTACGCGCCGCTCAAGGTCGCAGAGCAGTTCCGCATGCTCGAGGCCCTGTTCCCCGGGCGGGTCGACCTCGGCATCGGGCGCGCCCCGGGGAGCGACACCCGCACCGCCCGCGCGCTCGGCGGCGGCGCCATCACCGGCCTCGAGGCGTACCCGCAGCAGCTTGCCGATCTCGAAGGCTTCCTCGCCGGCGAGCTCCCGGCCGGCCACCCGTACCGGGGCGTCATCGCCCAGCCCGCCGGGCCGACGATGCCGGAACTCTGGCTCCTCGGCTCTTCTGGAGTGAGCGCCGCGCTGGCGGCCGAGCGCGGCTGGGCGTTCTGCTTCGCCCACTTCATCACCGAAGAAGGCGCGGCCGAGACGCTCCGCCGGTATTCCGCCGGATTTCGCCCGTCGCGCTGGCTCGAACGGCCGCGGCCGGCGCTCGCCGTCGCCGTCACCTGCGCCGAGACCGACGAGGAGGCCGAGTACCTTTCGTGGAGCCGCTGGGGCGCCCGCATCATCTCCCGCGCGCGGCCGGGCGAGCCGCCCGGCATTCCCGCGCCGCGGGAGGCGATGGCGTTCGACTACACGGAGGCCGAGCTCGACTACCTGGCCTACCTGCGCCGGTCGTCCATCTACGGCAGCCCCGGCACGGTCGGCGAACGGCTCCGGCAGCTCGCCGACGAAACCGGCGCCGAAGAGCTCGTCGTCGTGACCATCACCTACGACTTCGCGGCGCGGAAGCGGAGCTACGAGCTGCTCGCGCAGGAGTTCGGCCTCGCGCCGCGGCACGGCTGACCCGGCTGCAGACCGGCCGCCGGTGGCGTACGCTCCCCACACCGCAGTCCCCACCCGCTGGAGGTCGCACCCATGGACTACCGCCCGCTCGGGCGCACCGGCATCCGCGTCAGCCCGCTCTGCCTCGGCGCGATGATGTTCGGCGGCAAGACGAGCCCCGCCGATTCGGCCGCCATCATCGACCGCGCCCTCGATGCCGGCATCAACTTCATCGATACCGCCAACGTGTACAACCAGGGCCGCAGCGAAGAAGCTGTCGGCGAAGCCCTCAAGCGGAACGGCCGCCGCGCCGACGTCATCCTCGCCACTAAGGTCCACGGCCGGATGGGCGACGGCCCGAACGCGATGGGCAACACCCGCCGCCACATCATCGAGCAGTGCGAGGCCAGCCTCCGCCGGCTGAAAACCGACTGGATCGACCTCTATCAGATCCACCGGCCCCAGCCCGACGTCCCCATCGACGAAACCCTCCGCGCGCTGGACGACCTCGTCCGCTCGGGGAAGGTCCGCTACATCGGGACGAGCACCTTCGCCGCGTGGCAGCTCGTCGAAAGCCTCTGGGTCTCGAAGGAGTACGGCCTCGAGCGGTTCGTCTGCGAGCAGCCGCCCTACAACCTCCTCGACCGCCGCATCGAGCGCGAACTGCTGCCCGCGGCGCGGGCCTACGGCTTCGGCATCATCCCGTGGAGCCCGCTCGCCGGCGGGCTGCTCACCGGCAAGTACTCCCGCAATGCCCCGCCTCCGGAGGACAGCCGCTACGCCAACCTCGATGCGAACCCGATGTACCGCCGCCGGATGAACGACGCCATCTGGGACGTAATCGAACCGCTCGAGCAGCTCGCCCGGGAGAAGGGCACCACGCTCTCCCGCTTCGCGCTCGCGTGGTGCATGCACCAGCCCGGCGTCACCAGCCCGATCATCGGCCCGCGCACCATGGAGCAGCTCGAAGACAACCTCGGCGCGTTCGAGGTGACCATCACCGACGACGACCGCCGCGCCATCGACCGCATCATCCGGCCCGGCACCCACGTCTCGCCCTACTACGAGGCCGAATGGCAGGCCGGCCAGTACCGCTGGTAGGCCGGGCGCTCATCCGCGTTTGACACCCCTCCCGGGGCGCCGGTAGCGTCCCGGCCACACCCTTCCCGGAGGCACCCGTGCAGGAGATGACCGGCGGCGAAGCCGTCTACCATGCCCTCCGCGCGCTCGGGGTCGAGCACGTGTTCGGCATCGTCAGCGTCCACAACATCCCGATCTACGACGCCATCCACCGGCTCGGCGGCATCACGCCGGTCGCCGTCCGGCACGAACAGGGCGCCCTCCACGCGGCCGACGGCTACGCGCGCGCCACGGGCCGCCTCGGCGTCGCCATCGCCAGCACCGGCCCCGGCACGACGAACGCCATGACCGGCCTCTACGAAGCGCAGTTCGCCTCCAGCCGCGTCCTCCTCATCACCGGGCAGGTCGAGTCGCTCTTCTACGGCAAAGGGAAGGGCTTCCTCCACGAGGCGGAAGCGCAGCTCCCCATGCTCCGCACCGTCACCCGCCGCGCCGAATCCGTCCGCCGCACGGAAGACATCGCCGAGACCATCGTGAGCGTCGCCCGCGACATCTCCACCGGCCGGCCCGCTCCGGGCGCCGTCGAAATCCCGATCGACCTCCAGTACGCGCGCGCCGAGGTCGACGTGCCCCACGTCGAAGGCTGGCCCCGCATCCGGCCGCAGCGCGACGCGCTCAGCCGCGCGGCCGACGTGCTGAAGAGCGCCCGCCGCATCCTCATCTGGGCGGGCGGCGGCGTCCTCGCTGCCGGCGCCGAGGCCGAACTCCAGCAGCTCGCCGAAGCGCTCGGCGCGCCCGTCGTCACCTCCGCCAACGGCCGCGGCGCCATCCCCGAGGACCACCCGCTCGCGCTCGGCCCGCTCTCCGCGCACCCCGGCCTGCAGGAAGTCTTCGAGACCGCCGAAGCCGTCCTCGCCGTCGGCACCCGCTTCCAGGCCGGCCCGACCCGCAACTGGACGCTCCGGTTCGGCGGCCGGCTGATCCACGTCGACGCCGACCCCGCGGTCATCGGGCGCAGCTACCAGCCGGACGTCCCGGTCGTCGGCGATGCCCGGCTCGCCCTCGCCGCGCTCCTCCGCGACCTCGATGGGCACCGCGCCGACCCCGACTACGCGGCCCGCGCGGCCGAGCTCCGCGACGCCGCCCGCGAGCAGGTCCGGCGCGAAATCGGCCCCGACTACGAGGCCATCATGGACGCCATCCGCGACCTCGCGCCGCGCGACGCGCTCATCGTCCGGGATGCGACGGTGCCGGCCTACCTCTGGGGCAACCGGCTCCTCCCCATCCTCGCGCCGCGGACGTCGCTCTACCCCACCTCGGCAGCGATCGGGCCGGCGCTCCCGCTCGCCATCGGGGCGGCCATCGGTGCCGGCCGGCCGGCCGTCGTCATCCAGGGCGACGGCGGCTTCATGCTCAACATCGGCGAGCTCGCCACTGCCGCCCAGTACGCCGCGCCCGTCATCGTCTGCGTCTTCAACGACCGGGGGTACGGCGTCCTGCGGAGCATCGAAGGCCGCACCTTCGAAGGCCGCCAGTTCGGCGTCGACCTCGCGACGCCCGATTTCGTCCGCGTCGCCGAGGGGATGGGCATCCCCGCCGAGGCCGTCGACTCGGCGGCCGGCTTCCGGGCGGCGTTCCAGCGGGCGCTCCAGCGGGGCGGCCCGGCGCTGCTCGATATCGACATGTCCCGCCTCGTGCCGATGGGCGGCCTCGGCACGCCGCCGCCCCGGCCAAAGCCTGCCGCCGGCTGACGCCGGGCCGAAACGCCGCGTGGCCCTCCCGGGGCGGGGAGGGCCACGACCGTGTCCAGCAGGCTGGACGGCTCAGACCTGCGTCAGCACCTCGCGCATCTTCCGCCAGCGCTCGGCCCGGATGCGGGCGGCGCCTTCGAGGTTCGAGGTGTCGACCTCCGCGATCATCGCGCCGTACGCGGCGTAGACCGGGATCTCGTCGTCGGTCAGCTCGCGCATCCGCTGCTTTCGCTGCAGCGCTTTTTCGATGTACGGCGCGAGCTCGTCCATCTTCTGCCGATGCCGGCGCTCCTCTTCTTCCTTGAACTCCGGCATCACCTCGGCGGCGAACAGCTCCAGCGCCTCGCAGATGTGCTCGTGCCGGTTCTTCCCGCCCTGCTGGATGAAGACGGTCTGGTCGACGCCCGCCTCAGCGAACTTTCGGAGGTGCTGCCGCAGGTCCTCCGGCGTCCCGATGCCGTCCGTGCCGCCCCCGAGGAAGTCGAGCTGCTCCGCCCCCATCGCGGCCTTCACGCGCTCGTAGTTCTCCCAGATGTTCGTCCGGCCCGGCTTGTGGTGGCCGAAGACATAATGATGCCCGAGCCCGAACTGGAAGAACTTGAAGCCGTCGAAGCCGCGCCGGAAGGCCTCCTCCCGGTCGTGGTGAATCGAGAAGCTCGTCACCATCGCGATGTTCGGGTTCACCGTGTGGCCGATCGGCACGCACTCCCGCTTGAACGTCTCGTAGTAGTCGTCCACCCACTTCTTCGCCTCGGCCGGGTCGACGAAGGCGAACGTGAGCGCGCCGATGCCGAGCTGCGCCGCGAGGTGGATGGTGTCCCGGTTCGAACACGCCACCCAGAGCGGCGGATGCGGCTTCTGCACCGGCTTCGGGACCACGTTCCGCACCGGCATCGAGAAGTACTTCCCCTGGTAGCCCGGGTAGGGGTCCATCGCCATCATGTTGCAGACCTGCTCGGTCGTCTCCAGCCACATCGCCCGCCGCTCCGCGGGGTTGATGTTGAAGCCCTCGAGCTCCGCGCGGGACGCCGATTCGCCCGTGCCGAACTCGACGCGGCCGTTCGAGACGAGGTCGAGCGTCGCGATCTCCTCGGCGATGCGGGCCGGCGGGTTGTAGTTCGGCGGCATCAGCTTGATGCCGTGCCCGAGCCGGATCCGCTTCGTACGCTGGCTCGCGGCGGCGAGGAACACCTCGGGGCACGACGAGTGCGAGTACTCCTCGAGGAAGTGGTGCTCCACCTCCCAGGCGAAGTCGATGCCGAGCCGGTCGGCCAGCTCGACCTGGTCCAGCGCGTCCTGGAAGAGCTTCAGCTCGGCGCCGTCGTCCCACGGCCGGGGGAGCTGGTGCTCGTAGAAAATCCCGAACTTCATTCGAAACCTCCTGTTGCGCGCGGAGTCTAACAGAACACTTAGCGCAATGCGAACTTCCCCCGGGAAGCACCATCGCATCCCGGCATTTGCGCGTCGCCAGCCGCACCCGCAGAATCCACCGCGGGGACACGGGCGGAATTCGTACGTACCGGAGAAGCCACGTGAAGCGCCAGCCACGCACCCCCGAGGTCGAACGGGCCATCACTGCCCTCTTCCGCGCGAGCGCGCTCCTCGACCCCATCCGCCTCACCCTCTGGGACCGCGAGAACCTGACGGTGACGCAGCTGCGCCTCCTCGGCCACCTCGCCGAGCAGGAGGGCCTCAGCAACGCCGAGCTCGCCGAACGGCTCTACGTCACCCGGCCCTCGGTCTCCGCCCTCCTCGAGCGGCTCGAGCGCGGCGGGTTCATCCGCCGCGAAGTCGCCCCGAACGACCGCCGCAGCATCTGCATCTGGCTCGAACCGCGCGGCCGCGCCGTCGTGGAATCTCTCCGCGAGGAGCTCCGCGACTACGCCGCCGGGCTCATGGAGAACATGTCCCCGGCTGAGCTGAACGATTTCGCCCGCGCCGTCGAACGGTTCGTCGAATCCGGGTCTCTCCGCCGCAAGCGGGACCTCCAGGTCGAAGACCCCGACATCTGACCGTGCCCGGCGACGAGCCGTCCGTCCGCCTCGCCGACGTGCTGGCCATGGCCTCCTCGCTCGCCGACTACCGCCTCGAGCCCGTCATCACCGCCGAGCACCTGCGGCTGGCGCTCGCCGTCCTCCTCGGCGAAACGGACCTCGCCGCGCTCAGCCGCGGCGTCTCGCCGCTGGTCCCCCGGCGCGCAGCGCCCTCGCCGGACGATGCCGTGCGGGGCTTCGCCCGCCGGTGGAGCGAGCGCCTCGGCGGCCCCTTCGAACCCATCGGCCCCGCCGACCTCGCAGCGATGCGCGCCGAACTCGAACCGCCCCCGGGTTGAAACCCGATTCGTATTGCCGGTAATCCGTCCCCCGCCGATAGTCCCCGCGTGGACTGGGCGACTGAGGCTGCTGCCGGCCTGCTGGGCGCGCTCTTCGGGTACTGGTTCCCATCGCAGCAGCACCGCTGCTACCGCGAGGCGGCATTCCGCGAGGCCCCGGCCCGCGGCGCGCGGCTGTTCGCCCTGCGGGCCTTCGCGATGCCGGCCGGCGCGCTCGCCGCTGCCCTCGCTTTCCGACCGGGGCAGCCGGGCGGGCTCGCCTCCGCGCTCACGGCGGCCTTCTGCCTCCTGCTCGTGGCGGTCAGCTCCACCGACTTCGACCGCCGCCGCATCCCGAACGTGCTCGTCTATCCCGGCATCCTCGCGGCGGTTGCTGCTGCGCCGTACTGGTCCGACCGTTCCATCGGCAGCATCGCGGCGGGCGGCGCGGCGGCGCTCGCGGCGGCCGTCCTCCTGCTGCTGCTCGGCGCGCTCGCCGGCGCGGCGGCGCGCTCCCGTGAGACGGCCTTCGGCCTTGGCGATGCCAAGCTCATCCTCCTCATCGGCCTGCTCACCGGCTGGCCGGCGGTGCTCAGCGCCCTCCTCCTCGGCATCATCGCGGCCGGCATCGTCGCCGCTATCCTCATCGTGCTCCGCGGCCGGGGCGCCACCTACAGCTACGGCCCCTACCTCGCGGCAGGGGCCGTCGTCGTGCTCCTCTGGTTCGAACGGTTCGATACGCTCGGCGGCTGAGGCTACAGGTTCTTCAGCTGGATGATGGCGGGCCCGCCGATCACGATCATGATCGCCGGGAAGATGAAGAAGACGAGCGGGAACACCATCTTGATCGGCGCCTTGAAGGCCGCTTCCTCGGCCCGCTGCCGCCGCTTCGTCCGGATGACGCCCGTCTGCACACGGATGACGCCGCCGATGGAGATGCCCATCGCCTCCGCCTGCACGATGGCGTTGATGAGCTGCCGCAGCTCGTCGACGCCCGTGCGGTCAGCCATATCGAGGAACGCATCCCGGCGCGAGCGGCCCATCTGGATCTCCCGCATCGTCCGCGTCAGCTCCTCGGCGAACGGCCCTTTCACCTTTTCGATGACTCGCGTGAACGCCGCATCGATGCCGAGCCCCGCCTCCACCGACGCGGTGATGAGGTCGAAAGCGTCCGGCAGCGACTTCCAGATCTCCTTCTGGCGCCGCCGGATGCGGCCGAGCAGGTAGATGCGCGGCGCGTACAGCCCGATGCCGGTGAGCACCGCGAACACCAGCAGCGTCCGCTGCGCATCGAGCCCCGCGCCCATCGCATAGACGAGGCCGAGCAGCGGGAACAGCCCGGCGAACACCGCGACGAGCGCGATGAACTGCCCCGGCTTCAGCCGCAGGCCCGCCTGGACGAGCGCCATCTCCACCCGCTCCTCGATGGAGGACGGCAGGATGGCGTTGATCTGCCGGTTCACGTTCTGGATGAGCGGTTTCAGGACGCGCTGCGTGAACGCAGCGTCCGGGTCCGGCAGCGCCTCCCGCGCCGGCCGCGTGTACCGCAGGCCGCCGAGCCGGACATCCATCGCCGAGTTGCCCGCCCCGCGGTAGAGCAGGCCGTAGGTCATGAGCGTGATGAACAGGAACGTGCTGAAGGCGATGAGCATCTCCATCGCGCTACACCTCGATATTCACGATGCGCTGGATGATCAGGTAGCCGATGACCTCGCTCACGAACGCGCCCATCAGCATCAGCCGCCCGAGGGGATCCGTGAACAGCAGGCCCGTGAAGTCCGGGCTGATCATGTAGAAGATGATCAGCAGGCCGATCGGGATGCCGCCGATGACGTAGCCGGTCATCCGCTGCTGCGACGTCAGCGTCCGGATTTCGCCCTTGATGCGCTCCCGCTCGCGCATCGTGTGGGCGACGTTGTCGAGGATCTCGGCGAGGTTCCCGCCGACGCTCCGCTGGATCAGGATCGCCGTGATCACGATGTCGAAGTCGGGGCTGCCGACCCGGTCGTTGAGCGCCGCCAGCGCCTGTTCGACGCTCGCGCCCATCGCCGTATCGCGCAGGGTGCGCCGGATTTCGACCGAGAGCGGCGCGGGGATCTGCTCGGCCGAGGCCTCCATCGCCTGGAGGAGGCCGAAGCCCGCCCGGAGGCCGCTGGAAAGCATCTGCAGCAGCTCGATGAGCTGGCCCTCCATCTTGTGCAGCCGCGTGGCGATCCGCCGCTTCAGCCAGAAGCCGACGAGGAACCAGCCGAGCGGCGCCAGCATCACCCCGAAAATCGGCAGGGGCAGGAGCATCACGCCCACCAGCGCGAACAGCACGGAGACGACGAGCCGGAGCGTGAAGTACTCCTTCGCGTTCAGCGTCAGCCCCGCCCGTTCGAGGTCGCGCGACCAGTTCGCCGCGATGTTCCCCGAGATGAGCGTGATGCCGGCGAAGTTGACCGCCGCCCGGCGGCGGAGGCGCGCCCGTGTCTCCTGCGGCAGCTGGGCTTCGGCCTCGCGCAGCTTCTTCAGCCGGGCCGAGGCTTCGACGCTGCTGCCGCCGAACCCGAAGAACCAGAGCACCAGCGCCGTCGCGAAGATGCCCGTCGAAATCGCAGCCAGGATCAGCATCGGAGTCACCACCCTTCCCCGGTGCCGAACAGGTTGTTCGGCAGTTCGATGCCGGCGATGGCGAACTTGTGGGCGAAGCCGGGCCGGATGCCCGTCGGCCGCATCGAGCCGTGCACCTTCCCGTCTTCATCCACGCGGTCCAGCTTGAACAGGAAGATGTCCTGCAGCGTGATGGTGTCGCCTTCCATGCCGCTCACCTCCGTGACGTGGGTCACCTTGCGGGACCCGTCCTGGAGGCGGCTGAGCTGGATGAAGATGTGAATCGCGGAGGCGATCTGCTCGCGGATGGCGCGCGAGGGCAGGTCCATGCCGGCCATCAGCACCATGTTCTCGAGGCGCGAGAGCGCCTCGCGCGGGTTGTTCGCGTGGATGGTCGAAATCGAGCCGTCGTGGCCCGTGTTCATCGCCTGCAGCATGTCGAAGGCCTCTTCGCCGCGGACCTCGCCGACGATGATCCGGTCCGGCCGCATGCGGAGGCAGTTCCGCACGAGGTCGCGCTGCTTGATCTGGTTCTTGCCTTCGATGCTCGCCGGCCGGGCCTCGAGCGTGATGACGTGGTCCTGCTGGAGCCGGAGTTCGGCCGGGTCCTCGATGGTGATGATCCGCTCGGTATTCGGGATGAAGGCCGAGAGCGCGTTCAGGATCGTCGTCTTCCCGGTGCCCGTACCGCCGGAGATGATGATGTTCAGGTGTGCGCGGACGCACATGGCGAGGAACTCGGCCGTCTGCTCGCTCAGCGCGCCGACGGCGATGAGGTCGGCCATCCGCATCTTGTCGGCGCGGAACTTCCGGATGGTGATCGTCGGCGCCTTGGGCGACGCCGGCGGGATGGTGATGTTCACGCGGGAGCCGTCCGGCAGGCGGGCATCGACCATCGGGCTCGATTCATCGATGCGCCGGCCGAGCGGCGCCACGATCCGCTCGATGATGCGCATCACGTGCTGCTTGTCGCGGAACCGCACCGGGCTCCGGAAGATGCGGCCCTCGCGCTCGAAGTAGACCTTGTCGATGTCGTTGACCATCACTTCGGAGATGGAGGGGTCGCGCAGGAGCGGCTCCAGCGGGCCGAGCCCGAGCGCCTCGTCGGCCACGGCTTCGAGCAGCTCATCCCGCGACATGCCGCCGAGCTGGAGGCCTTCCTGGACGAGCAGCTCCCGGGCCGCTTTGATGACGGCTTCGCGCTGCTGCTCCGGGGCGAGGCCTTCCAGCGCGCCGTGCTCCAGCTCTTCGATGAGGAGTTCGTGGAGGCGGATCTTCGTCGCCTCGGCGACGGGGTTGGCGCCCTGCGCCCGGCCGCCCGGCGCATCGACCTGGACCGGCCGCACGGGCCGGAGCTGGCCGCCCTGCGGCGCGTCGGGGGCCGGTGCCGGCGCTGGCTGCGGCCCGGCCGGCCGAACGAGCCCGCCCGCGCGCTGCTGCCCGGGGATGCCGGGCGGCGGGGGCGGCGCCGCGGGCTCGATGTGCCCCCACGGCTTGCCGGTGGATGGCCGGCCGAGCTGGCCCGAGGGCCGGAGCTTCAGCGCCTCCGGGTTGCCGATGGGCTGCGCCGGCCCCGTGTTCGCCGGCGGCTGCTGGCCTTCCGGCCGCGGCCCTGCGCCCTGGTCGCCCGGGAGCATCCGCCGCCGCGCGCCCCAGCCGAATGCCGGGCGCTCCTCGCCGCCTGCTGCTCGTCGATCGCGAAAGTCATCCGGCATGGCTCATTCCCCTGGTTCCTTCGAATTCGCTAGGCGCTCTTCTTGAACAGGCCGCCGAACAGCCCGCCGAGGCCGCCGCTCTTCTTCGCCTTCGACCGCGCCCGGATGCCCGCCAGCGCCCGCGCAATCTCCCGGATCTCCGTGGCGACCCGGCTGCTCGGCCGGCTCAGCACGATCGGCCGGCCCAGCTGCGCCGCCTTCACCACTTCGTTGTCCTGCGGAATCTTCCACCACAGGTCTGTGTCGAGCGTCCGCTCGACGTCCTTCTCGCGGACGCCCGTATCGACGCCCGCCCGGTTCAGCACCACCTTGATCCGCTCGTCGTCGTTCCCGAACCGCTCGTGCAGCATCTCCAGGGCGAGCACCGTGTCCTTGATGCTCGCCATATCGAGCGTCGTGATGAGCAGGATCATCGTGCCGACTTCGATCGCCGCCGCGACGATTTCGTTGAACGTGCCCGGCGTATCGAGGATGACGAAGTCGTGCGTCTGCGATAGCACGTCGACGACGTCGCGGATGTGCGCGGAGCTGAGGTTCCGCCAGTCGCTCGGCCGCGTCGGCGCCGGGAGGATGCGCACGCCGGATTCGTGCTCGACGAGGTACTCGCGGAGGGTGTTCCGGTCCACGTTGTCGAGGTTCCGCGCGAGGTCGGCGATCGACCGCTCGACGGGGATGTCCATCGTGATGGCGACGTCGCCGAAGCGGGTGTCCATGTCGACGAGGGCGACGGTCTGGTGCGCCTCGGTGGCGAGCGCGACGGCGAGGTTGGAGGCGATGGTCGTCTTGCCGATGCCGCCCTTGGCGCCGAAGACGGTGATGATGGTGCCCTGCGCGACGGGGTCGGCGAGTTCGCCGCGCCGCCGCATCGCCTCCCGCTCCTTCTTCTCGAGCACCTTCATGATCGAGGCCTCGAGCTCCTCGGGGTCGAGCGGTTCGACGAGGTAGTCCGAAGCGCCGCCCACCATCGACTGGCGCATCAGCCGGATGTTCGCCTCCGTCGAGAAGACGATGATCGGCAGGTCCGGCAGGCCGTCGTTGATGCGGGAGAGCGTCTGCACCGGGCGGACGAGGGGCTCCTCGATCCGCATCAGGACCAGGTCCGGCCGCATCTGGAAGCAGAGGGTGAACGCCTCCACCCCGTACCCGGCAGTCCCGAGAATCCCGAAGCCCAGCATCTGGAGCGTTTTCGCCAGCTCTGCCGAGCTCTCCCGGTCCGGGTCAACCACGAGAAGCTGAGGTACTCGTGCCATCGTCGTCGTTTCCTCCACCGTCTGCACCCCGGCGACCACCAGGGGCCTGCATCGTCCTGCGCTGGTGCGGGCGCCGCCGGGGCAGCGCCCGCGTCGTCGTCACGTCCGCGGCGTCACCGCACCGGGAAGAGGTCGTCGTACGTCCACACCTGCTTGCCCGTAATCGGGTCGGTGTCGCCCTTCTGCCGCGGCAGGATGCGGTACTGGCCTACGTCGTCGCGCATCGCATCGATGAGCGCCACCTTCGCCGCAAGGTCCGGCGGCAGCGCCAGCGTGATCGACACCGCCTTCTCATAGGTCGCCGCTTCCTGCTTCACGGCGCCCGCCGTCGTCGCGGACGTGCCGGTGCCCGTGCCGCCGGCGCCGCCATTCGCGCCGTCGACCTTCGGGACCGTCTTCACGACCGCCTGGGCGACGGCGAGGACTTCGACGTCCTGCGCGATGTAGCCGGCCACGACGTTCGGTTTCTCTTCGCCCGTCAGCGGGTCGACCTTGCTCAGCGTGGTGATGCCGAGGATGTCGACGCGGTCGCCCGGCTGGGGCAGGCCCGCCGCGATCCACGCCTCGTGCGGCACCTGGAGCGAGATCGCCCGCATGCCCTGGGGCACCTTGTAGGCGAGGGTGTCCTGCCCCACGTAGGTCGTCACCTTGGCATCGATGACCTGCTCGCCGGCGAACATCGGGGCCGTCGCGACCTTGCCGACGAGCGTCGAGAGGTCGCTGTCCTTCACCCGGCCGGGCAGGAGCGCCGTCGCCGGGATGGTCCGCGTGGTGAGCATGTCGGACGTGATCTTTTCGCCGACGTTCACGTCGCGCGTCAGGACGACGACCGTCTCCGCGCCTTCGCCGGCGAAGATTTTGCTGTTGACGTCCTCCCCGCCTCCGCGGCTGTTCAGGAAGGCGAAGACGAGCAGGGCGCTCAGGAGACCGAACGCGCAGGCGAGCAGGAGCACGCCCTTGTTCCGGTTCGAACCGCTGGTAGCTGCCGCAATCGATCTGTTCACGTGAGAACTCCTCCCCTTGCTATATCGGCGGTCATACGGTTCCCCTACAGACCGCCCGGTGAATCCGCCCCGGAAGCGGCATCCCCGCCCGGGGAGGGGCGGGGATGCGGTGTCGCGCTGGAACCGGGAGGCCGGCTACTTCACGAGCGCGATGTGCGTCTGCTCGGCGACGGCCTGGAAGGCCTCATCGAGCTGGGCCGTCGTCGGCGCGTGGTAGAACTGGCCGCCGCCGATGGCCGCGATGTCCTGCAGGAACGTCGTGTTCAGGTCGTTCCCGAGCCCGATGGTGAAGATGAGGATGTCGCCGTTGCGGGCGCGCTCCGCCTCCCGCCGCGCGTGCGTCTCCGCCTGGGAGACGCCGCTGCCCGTGGTGCAGCTCGTGCCGTTGTAGGCGTTCGGGTTGTAGGTGGCGCTGCCGCAGTAGGTGTTCGCGATGCCGTCCGTCACCAGGACGAGAACGCGCACGGCATTGGCGCGCTTGCCCGGCCCATCGAGCACCTGCCGGCCGACGGCGATGCCGTGTGGGATGTTCGTCGCGCCCGAAGGCCAGAGGATCGCGTCGAGGCTGCCCCGGACGTTCGCGAAGTTCGCCGTCAGGTTCTGGCTGATCGCGGCGGTCGTCGAATACCGCACGGCGCCGATTTTGTCGTACTGGCTGTCGAACAGCGTCGTGAAGTACTTCGCCGCGTCGATCGCATCATCGAACGGCTGATGCGGCCCGTTTTGTGTCGTCGTTGGCGTGTAATAGCTCGCCAACTGGCAGTAGTCACTCGTGCTCGAGTAGCCGGTGCGGTTCGCCCACACCTCCGCGTTCATCGCGTGGGATGTCGCCACGGTGTTCTGCTCCGTCTGCTCGTTCCGGTAGCCGCGGATGACCGTGAGCGTGTTCGTCGAGGTGTTCACGCCGGTGATCCGCATCAGCTCGTTGTCGATCATGATGATCCCCGGCCGGAGGCTGGCCGAAGTCGGCACCGCGGTCGGGTTCGAGCCCACGGACAGCTGCCAGTAGGGCGTCGTCGAGTTGAACGTCGTCCCGAAGTTCGAGCGGTTCGTGGCCGCGTTCGTGCTCGTGAAGATGCGGACGTCGTTCAGGCGAATCGTGGTCTGCGTGGCGTTGATGTTCTCGGCCAGCCGCGGGAACGCAAACCCGCCCGCCGGCGTCAGCCGGCCCGGGCTCATCATGTACGACGTCGAGTTCTCGACCTGCCGGAAGCTGTCGAAGCACATCGACCCGGAGATATCGAACACGACGACGATATCGAGCACCTGCGACTCGGCATCGCCCGAAGCCGAGACGTTCCAGTGCGTGACCCCGAAGATCCGCGCGAACCAGGTCGGGATGCGGGCCGATGCCTGCACGCGGACGGCCTTGTTCCCCTGCGGATAGGTCACCGCGAACTGCACGTTCTCGCCCTGGCTCCGGATGAAGCCGGAATTGTCCATCCAGTACTCGGTCGCCTTCGTCGCGGCATCGGTTTCGCTCGGCATGCTCTGCGCGGCGGCGAGCGCTGCGGCGTCGACGGCCGCCTGCATCTGGGTCCGCGCCCAGACGTACCGGCCGACGTCGATGCTCATCGCCACGAAGCCGACGAAGATGAGCAGGAACAGGGCGAACAGAGGCAGCGCCTGCCCCCGCTCACCCCGGAAAAGCCGTCGCATCAGCGAACGCACCATCGTCCGCCTCCTTTCCCTCGTCACCTTCCGGTCATTCGAGCCGCATCGACGCGTGGGAACGGATCGTCAGGTTCGCCAGGTTCCCGCCCGAGACGAGGTTGACGATGTTCCCGATCGGCGTCACCCACTGGAAGTTGTAGGCGACGTCCACCTGCACCATCGAGCCGCGCGAGCCCTGCACGTTCGCCGTCGTGATGGTCACGCGGGACGGGTCGATGTTGCACTGGCTCGGGTAGTTCGCGCAGAAGCTGTCGTAGATGCGGGTCTGCACCGTCGCGAGGTCCGACTGGACCGCGGCGATGCGGGCGCCCTCGCGGGCGGCATTCGTGATGAGCAGCCACGTGTGGAAGGCGCGGCCGAACTCCACCATGCTCATGAACAGGAGCACGAAGAGCGGCAGGATCATCGTGAACTCGACGAGCGCCTGGCCGGTCTCCGTCTCCCGGAAGCGCCGCAGCAGCCGCCGCAACGCCGAACGCCGGGGCGTGCCCGGCTCCTCCATCCCGCCTTCGCGGGGTTCCTCTGCCGCTTCGATCATGGCTGCGGTCTCCTGTCTGATGGCAGAAGGGGTGGGGTACTGCTGTGCCCCACCCCTTCGCTGCTGGTCGCCTCGCCGGGGTCACCGGCGATGCGCACTAGATGCTGCCGGCGACGTTGTTGAGCGCGTTGGCGATGTTGCCGCCGAGGAGCGTGAGGGCGCCGATGCAGACGATGGCGATGAGGGCGAGGATCAGGCCGTATTCGGCGAGACCCTGGCCTTCCTCGTCGCGCGCCTGCCACGCGGCGACCTTGCTGACGGCCCAGTTGCGAAGCTTCGACATGTCGGTTCTCCTACCTCTCTTTGGGGTCCCTGCCCCGGGTGTGTTCGCCCTCGATGTGAGCGTCCGACCTGCGGGCCGCCTGGCCCGGAGCCGTCCGTCGAACCTCCGCGAACCCCTCATCGGGTTTGGCCGTCGCGTCGGTCGCCTTCCGGCGGGGCGCCACCATCGGTGGAGCTACTCGCAACTTCGGCGGCACCCCATGGCCCCAAAAGGGCAGTCACCCACGTGCAACTGCTTCGTTCCCCCGTCCCCCGGCCGGACCCCTGCACTGCTCGCCGGGGCCTCCCCTGCCGACGTTAGGAATGACGGCTGCCCGGATTGCAGCCAGCAGGGGGAACCGCCGATGCCGACTGCCCAGACGACCGCCGCCAGCCTGTCACCGTCGCCGTGGAAGCGGCGTGTCTCCATGGCGCAGGATGCCGCGCTCGTCGTCGTCAGCGCCCTCTTCTTCTATGCGCACGGGCGCTCCGCCCTCGAAGGCCACTCTGCGGCCAGCGCCTTCTTCGCCATCGAACAGGCGCTGCTCATCGGCATCTTCCTCACCCGGCGGCGGCCCATCTACACCTCGACCCGCGTCTACGACTGGGCGATCGCGACGATCGGCGGCTGGTTCGCGCTCGCCTCCCGGCCGATGCCGAGCGGCGGCCTGCTCGAGGCGTATGGCATCGGGCTGCAGGTGGTCGGCCTCACGTGGGTCATCGTGAGCTTCGCCACCCTCGGGCGGAGCTTCGGCGTGGTCGCCGCCAACCGGGGGCTGAAGACGTACGGCCCCTACCGGCTCGTGCGGCACCCGATCTACCTCGGGCACAACATCACGCTGGCGGGCTTCCTGCTCGCGAACCTGTGGTGGTGGAACGGCTTCGTCTTCGCGACGGTGGTCGTCTTCCAGGTCCTCCGGGTCCAGGCCGAGGAGCGCGTGCTGCGGGCCACTGCGGACTACGAGAGCTACGCGAGCCGGGTGCGCTGGCGGCTGGTGCCGGGCCTGTACTGACCGCTGCGGGGGGGCGGATGAGCGGTTGAACTGGAGCGGGCGGCGGGAATCGAACCCGCACCTCAACCTTGGAAGGGTGGGGCGCTGCCATTGCCCGGCGTCGTGAGGATAGCCTCCTGTCATTCGATTCGAATCTGATTGTGAGTCTGTGGGCTGGCGCTTCCACAACGCTACGTTGTGCGCTGAGAGCGTTCAGAGCGCCTTGTGCAGCCAGTGCGTAGCCAAACGGTAGCCAAGCGATTGATGACGTCCTTCGCGCGGTGTCATGCCGTGCGTCATGGCTTGCAGCTCCACTGCCGCCACCCGTCACCCCTCACGAGATCGCGCTGGTACACCGCCAGCGCGACCTTCGCGTTTACGAGCGGGTCCATCCACGCGTCGGACGGCTCGCCCGCCCAACCGAACCACCCGCTCCAGAGCTGGAACAGGCCGAGCGACGACCCGCCGTCACCGACCGCGCCAGGACTCCATCGGCTTTCGCACCACGCGACGGCAGCCGCTTCAGCTCGCGCCGCCTCCGGCCATCCAGCCAGCTCCAGCACCGCATCGAGCTCAGCGCGAGTGAGCTGGCCGCCATGAGCAGCGGTGCGGCGGCGGGCAGCATCAGCCACCACCTGCGCCGTCGGCACGGTCGTGCCGGGGTGCAGCGCCTCATCGATGTCCGCGCCCGGCGCTGAGACCGGCGGGGTGACGGGGGAGATGCTCCCGGAGATGATGGCCGGGCGCGGGGTTGGCCCCCCGGTATGGTGATTCCCCGCGCCCGGTTCGTGGAGCGCGGCGGCGGAGAGGAGAGCAGCCAGCACCGCCGCGCCGATCCACCTCAGACTCGAACCCCGCAGACGACGTCGGCGATGGAGGCGGCAGTGCCGACGAGATCGCGGACGACCTCCGGTTCGGACCTGTAGAACCGCACGCGCCTGCCGTTGGGGGCCCGCAGCTCCACGCAGTACCACGTCTCGCCGTGGCGCTCCTCGGCCAGCACGATGCAGCGGAGGCCGCCGGCCAGGTCGACCTCGATGGGTTCGCCGCCAGGCTCGGGGAGCGGATACGAGTAGATGTCGATGCAGTTGATGAACTCAGTCACGGCGCACTGTCTCCCCGGCTCCGCTGCGGACGCGGCTTCGCACCTCGATGCCGTAGGCGGATGCGATGACGGCCACGGCCGCGAGCCCGCCGCTCGCCAGCCCCCGGATGGCCTGCTCGCCGATGCCGACCCACCAGCCGCCATCCGTGAGCGCGCCGGCGGGCAGCTCCGAGAGCGACGCCAGCGGCCCCAGCAGGCCGGAGAGGACGATGAGGAGCCCGATGGTCAGGGGGGTGACTCTCATGCCGACCACCTCGCGTAGATGTGCGGCACGGTGCCCGAACCGATGCTCGTCGGGTCCGTGCCGACCGGGTTCGCCAGCGAGCTGGCAGAGGAGAACAGGTGGTTCCCGCGGTTGTTGCCGCCGGTCACGATGCTGAACGACACGCCGCCGGCGGCGCCGCGGAGGGTCGCCGCAGCCGTGCACCGCACCGCTGCCCAGTACAGCCCCGGCGGCAGCGTGAGGCTGACCGCGCCAGATTTCACACCGGTCGTGCCGGTGTCGAGCCCTGACACGTACGCCAGCCGCGTCCCCGGCCGCCGCGACGTCCCATCGCTCGCGTAGATGGCCGCTTCGGCCGAGCCGGTCGACGACGTCGACACCTCGATGCCGAGGTCGGTGACGCTCCACGGGAGCCACACGACGAACGGGACGAACACGCACCGGCCGGCAGTCATGGCGATGGTGCCGCCGGCGCCAGTGAACGGCCACAGACACCGCCAGTTCGTCGTCGGCGAGGGCAGGAACGGCGCATCAGCCAGGACAGCGAGGTCGATGGCAGGGAGGCGGGCGAACCCCGAGGCGAGGCCGAGGTAGAGCACCCGGTCGGCGAGATTGGCAGCCAGCTCCCCCGGCAGCATCGACCCCGGCTCGGAGCCGCTGGTCGTCGACCGCCGGACCTGGATGCTCGGCATTAGAACGTCCCGCAGTCGATGGTGCCGACGAGGAGCGTGACGAAACCGTTCCCGCTGTCCTTCGTCCACTCCATGCCGGCGCCCATCCGGATGACGCCGTCCGTCCCATCGGTGCCCCACAGGTACCCCGGCGTGCCGCCGGAGACGACCGAGACCTTCTCATCGGTCGACGCCTCGGGGATGCCGAGCGAGTCCTTGAGCGCCTGCACCGTGATTTTCCGCTCCCGCTGCCCGGTGCCGTCGGCATCGTGGATGAGGAGCAGGTCGGCGGACAGGTTGACGGCGCCCATGGTGCTGAGCGCGTCGACCTGCGGCGTCGGCGTGAACCTGGTCGTCGCGTCCTCCGCGACGTGCAGGTTCTTCCGGTCGGTGGTGATGAGCAGCTCCCCGGCGAGCATGCCGCTCGTCGGCAGGCTCGAGTGGGTTCCGCGACGGTGCTGGACTCTCGGCATGGCAGACCTCCTTGACTAGAACGTCCCGCAGTCGAGGACCGCGGGGATGACCTGGCTGGCGCCGACGCGGATGGTCACGCGGGCGCCCGATGCGGAAACGTGGACGACCGGCTGGCGGACGCGGATCGTGATGCGGTGCGTCATGCGATCACCCCGTCGGCGACGGTGATATGCCCCATGAGG
>NZ_JANZZD010000018.1:0-55417 GCF_026419595.1 Tepidiforma sp.
CGGCAAAACGGGCCCCGGCGTCTCAGTCGTCATCGAAGCAAACCCTGGCGGCGAAAGAGTGGTGCGGCGCGGGCGCGCCTGGCCCTCAAGTGTAGCAGGGCCGCCCCTTCCGGCCTCCCGCCTCGGCCGCCTGCTCAGCTCGCCAGCGCCAGCTGCCGCGCGGCCGCCCCGGCCGCCGCAGGACGCTCCCGCAGCGCCGGCCCCGCGCGCCGTGCCGCTGCCTCCACCGATGGGCCCGCGCCGAGCACCCGCACCTCCAGCGTCGCCGCCTCCTCCAGCGCCGGCGCCAGCGGCCGCACCAGCGCCGCCAGCTCGTGGCCCCGGTGGAGCGGTTCCGCTGCCCGCCGCTGCCACCGCCGGACCTCCCCTCCGGCCACCGCCGCCGCGACCTCCAGCCCCCGGCAGCTCGCGTCGTGCGCCGCGAGCACCAGCCCGAGCCGCTCCAGCGCTCCAGTGAGCCGCTCTCCCGTCACCGGACCCGCGAGCCGCACCGCCAGCCCCTCCCGCCGCGGCAGCGCCCCCGTCTCGCCCCGCGCCGGGCAGACCACCGCCCGACGCGCCGCGCGGGCGGCCGCCTCCGCCTCCTGCCACGTATCGGCGACCGCCGCACGCACATCCAGCCCCGTCCACGCCCGCGCCAGCCCCGCCAGCGCCTCCGCCGCCGCGAGCTCGTCCGCGAACCGCCCCTCCAGCCCGGCCAGGTCGGCGGCCACGGCCTCCCGCGTCGCGACCGCGACATGCGGTGTCGCCTTCGCGCGCAACACTGCTGCCAGCCGCTCGAGCTCGTCCAGCTCGGCGGCCGGTTTCGCCGGCACCGCCGCGAGCGCCGGGCACCGCCCGCGCGCCGCCTCCAGCGCCATGCCGGCCTCCACCCCGGCCGCCGACGCTTCCGCCGAGGCTGCCGCGACCACCGGCCCCGCGCCGCGCAGCTGCACCGTCGCGGCCGGCCGCCCCCGCAGCTCCGGCGCCTCCCGCCGCGCCAGCTGGACCGAAAGCCGCGGCATCACCAGCACCAGCACCCGCATCGCCAACCCTCCGCTGTCACCAGGATCCCCGCCAGTGTAGAACAAACGTTCGGATTCGTGCAATGACAGGTGCCCGCCTTGCTGAACCTCCCGTTCGTTAACGGTACGATCCTGCCCATGACAGCCCACCTCCCCGCCCTCCGCGAGGCCGACCCCGCCAACCGCGCCCGCTATGGCGGCAAGGGCGCCTCGCTCGCCGCCCTCGCCCGCGCCAGCTTCGAAGTCCCCGACGGCTTCATCGTTCCCGTCGATGTCGCCGCCCGCCTGCGCGGCGCGCCCGCCGAATGGCCGCCCGAGCTCCGCCGCGAACTCCTCGCGCGCCTCGCCGCGCTCGTTCCTGCCTACGAACCGGTCGCCGTCCGCTCCTCCGCCGCCGATGAAGACGGCGCCGCCGCCTCCTTCGCCGGCCAGCACGAGACCGTCCTCGGCGTCACCGGCGGCGATGCCTTTCTCGAGGCCGTCGCCCGCTGCCTCGCCTCCGCCGACGCCGAATCAGCGCGCGCGTACCGCCAGTCCGTCGGCGCCGACGCCGAAGCTGCCATGGCGCTCGTCGTCCAGCGCATGGTCCCGGCCGTCGCCGCCGGCGTCGCCTTCTCCATCGACCCCGTCACCGGCAGCCGCGACCACGTCGTCGTCGAAGCCGTCGCCGGGCTCGGCGATGCCCTCGTCTCCGGCCAGGCCGAAGGCCAGCGCTTCCTCGTCCATCGCCAGTCCCTCACCATCCAGGAACGCCCCCACACCGCGCCCGTCCTCTCCGACGACCTCGTCATCGCGGTCGTGCGCGCCGCCCTCCGCGCCGAAGACCTCTTCGGCGGCCCCCAGGACATCGAGTTCGCCGTCGATGAGCGCGGCAAGCTCTGGCTCCTCCAGTCCCGGCCCGTCACCTCGATCGCTGCATCCGCTCCGCGCCCCGACGGCCTCGGCGGCTGGTACTCCGAATTCGATACCCCCACCTCCGACGCCGACCTCTGGACGTCCGCCAACGTGCAGGAGATCCTCCCCGGTCTCCTCACCCCGCTCACCATCACGACCTTCAACCAGACCGTCCCCCGCGCCTACACCGAGGACTACCACGAGCTCGGCCTCCTCTCCGCCGATGAGAATCCGGTCTTCATGGGCTGCTTTTACAACCGCGCCTTCCTCAACATGGAGGCCACCCGCCTCATCGCCTCCCGCGTGCTCGGCTTCCGCGAAGGCGCCCTCGAACAGCAGTACCTCGGCGGCCCCATCGACGACGGCTGGCGCACCCCGCTCCCGCGCCTCAAGACGTGGCGCCACCGCATCCTCACCACCCCGCGCATGCTCCGCGTGATGGCCACCCTCTCGAAGCAGGCCGACCGCGCCGAGCGCGCCGTCCTCGATGCCGAGCAGAAGGTCCGCGCCGTCGACCCCTTCAGCCTCTCCTCCGCCGAACTCCAGCGCTACCGCGAGCGCATCCTCGATTTCGCCGCCCGCATCTCCCGCGTCCACCTGCGCGTCACCGGCGTCGCCGGCTCTGGCTACGACACCATCCTCGCCCTCGTTCGCCCCGTCCTCGGCGACGAAGCCGAAGGCCGCGTGCCCACCCTCTTCACCGGCCTGCCCGGGGTCGAAAGCGCCCGCATCAGCCTCGACCTCTGGGAACTCTCCCGAACGGCCATCGAAACCGGCATCGCCGGCCGCCTCCGCGAGCCCGGCTTCGACCCCCGCGACCCGGCCCTCCCCGCCCGCTGGCAGGAGCGCTACGCCGCCTTCATCGAACGCCACGGCCACCGCGGCCTCAACGAAATGGAGACCGCCGCGAAGACGTGGCGCTGGGACCCTGCCCCCGTCGTCGAGATGGTCGCCTCCTACGTCGATCTCGACCCCGCGCACGCGCCGCCTGCCGTCCTCGCCCGCCAGGAGGCCGAACGCCTCGCCCTCACGCGCGAGATCGACGCCCGCCTCGGCTGGGCGCAGCGCCGCGTCTTCCGTTGGCTCCTCCCCCGCGCCCAGGGCTGGGTCGCCCTTCGCGAACGCACCAAATCCATCCTCGTCCGCGCGGCCCGCCTCGGCGACTGGCACCTGGCCGCCGTCCAGGCCCGCCTCGTCGACCTCGGCGTCATCCGCGAACCGGACGACCTCTTCTTCCTCTCCCACGAGGAAGTCTCGAACGTCCTCGCCAACGGCCTCCGGCTCGACCTCTCGGCGAACGTCGCCGCCCGCCGCCGCGAATTCGAACGCAACCGCCACGTCATCCTGCCCGAGCGCTTCCGCGGCCGGCCGGTCCCGCTCCCGCCCGCCGAAGCCGGTCACGCCGGAGACGTCCTCAAGGGCACGCCGGTCAGCCCCGGCCGCGTCACCGGCCGCGCCCGCGTCATCCTCGACCCGAAAGCCGATGGCCCGCTCCAGCCCGGCGAAATCCTCGTCGCTCCCGTGACGGATGCCGGCTGGACGCCGCTCTTCGCCCTCGCCGCGGGCCTCGTCGTCGATATGGGCAGCGCTCTCAGCCACGGCAGCACCGTCGCCCGCGAGTACGGCCTCCCCGCCGTCGTCAACGTCCGCCAGGGCACCGCGCGCATCCGCACCGGCGACCTCGTCGCCATCGACGGCATCGCCGGCACCGTCACCATCCTCGAAGAGCCGCCCGCCGCCTGACCTGCCGGCTCCCGCGTTGAAGGCGGCGGTGCCCGGGTCCCGGGAGGCAAAAGGCGCGGCGAAGCGTCCCCGCTTCAGCGGAAGAGCGGCCGCACCCCGCACCGCCCGGTCACCGTATCGATGCACGGGTCCGGCCCGGCGTACTTCCCGAGCAGCCGCCGCCCGGACGCCTCCCGCGCGTCGAGCAGCATCCGGAACGCGGCGAGCTCCTCATCGGTCAGCGGCTCGCCCCGCCAGATCTTCGCGACACACTCCGCCCCGAACCGTTCGAACAGCGCCCGGTACACGCCCGCATCCTGCCGCGCCGCGGCTGGCCCCGCAAGCCGCCCTCGCCCCTACTGGCCGCCGCCCGCTGCCTCGCCCGCAGCCACCGGCTCCGGCTCCTCGATGTCCCACCGCGCCGGGACGCGCAGGTACTGCACGGTCCCTTCGCCCACCTCACGGACCACCGCGTCCCACGCCGGCACGTCCCATTCGCTCACGAACGTGTACGAGCAGCCGCGCCGGCCCGCCCGCGCCGTCCGCCCGATCCGGTGGATGTACTCCTCCGGGTTCTGCGGCACGTCGTAGTTCACCACGTCCTCGATGTCCGGGATGTCGAGCCCCCGCGCCGCCACGTTCGTCGCGACGAGGAACTCCAGCCGCCCGGCCCGGAAATCCGCCATCACCCGGTCGCGCTGCGATTGCCGCAGGTCGCCGTGGATCGCCTGGGCCGGCACGCCGGCCGCGTTCAGCTGCGCCGTCAGCCGGTCCACCATGACCTTCGTATTGCAGAAGATGAGCGTCCGGCCCAGCCCGCGCATCTCGTAGAGGTACTGCAGCGCGCGCAGCTTGTCGCGCTCCGCCACTTCGCAGTAGTACTGCTCCACCCCTTCCGCGGTCCGCTGTTCGGGGTCCACCTCCACCCGCTCGGCCCGCCGCATGTACCGCCACACCAGCCGGCCGATGCTCTCCGGCATCGTCGCGCTGAAGAGCGCCGTCTGCCGCTCCTTCGGCGCGTGCCGCAGGATGTAGTCGATGTCCCGCGCGAACCCGATGTCCAGCATCTGGTCCGCCTCGTCCAGCACCACGAACCGCACCGCCGCCAGCGAGAGGGTCCCCCGCTTGATGTGGTCGATCACCCGGCCGGGCGTCCCGACCACCACCTGCACCCCGCGCTCCAGCCGGTCGATGTCCGTCTTCACCTTGCTCCCGCCGGTCAGCGCCCAGGCCGAAAAGCCGTAAAAAAGCGCGAGGTGGTCCATCACCTCGCGCACCTGCTTCGCCAGCTCCCGGGTCGGCACGAGGACGATCGCCTGCACCTCCCGCGAAGCCGGGTCGATGCTCCGCGCCAGCGGAAGCCCGAACGCCAGCGTCTTCCCCGTCCCCGTCTGCGCCAGCCCGACGAGGTCCTCGCCGGCGAACAGCTTCGGCAGCGCCTCCCGCTGGATCGGCGTCGGCTCGGTGAACCCGAGCGCGGCGATCGCCTCCAGCCCGGTCTGGTCCACCCCCAGCTCCCGGAACGCCTCCGAGAGCGGCGCCTTCGCGGCGGGCCGCTTCCCGCCGGCGGGGGCCCGGGCCGCGACCGCTGCTGCCGGCGCCTCGGCGCTTTCGCCGGTCCCCGCTCCCCTGCCGCGCCGCCGGCGCCGCCGCCGCCGCGAGGGCGCGTCAGCCGCCGTTGCCGGTTGGTCAGCAGCCTCTTGCTGAGCCGGGTGCGCCGGGGCCTGCGCCGCGGTCTCCCGCGGGCTCGCCGCCGCGAGCCGGCTCGGGCGGCGCGTCCCGGCTCCACTGCCGGGCGCCGGCTCCCGCCGCGGGGCAGCTCCCTGTCCGCTCGCCGGCGCTGCCGGTGCCGTGATGGTCGTCGTCGATGGGGTGAGGTTGGCGATGCCGGCCTCCGCGCCGGCCGTCCGCCGGAAAGGTCGCGCAATCGTCTCGAAAATGCTGGTCAGCTTCACGTCCTGTTCTTCACCGCCGGCCCAATCTTCCCCGTTCCGGGGAGCCGGCGGCCTCGTCGCATCGAAATCGGGTAAAAACGCCGCGGCCCTCGCTCGTCCGGGGATATCCTCGGCGGGCCGTCTTCAACATGACGTAAACCCAGTGTAGCACGCATCGCCGTTCGACAGCGCGCTGCCGCCGATTCACAATCCCGCCATGCCCTACGAACACATCGCGACCGAACTCTCTGACGGCATCCTCACCATCACCCTCGACCGCCCCGAACAGCTCAACGCCTTTACGGCCACCATGCAGCGTGAGCTCATCGCCGCCTTCGACGAGGCCGACGCCAACGACGCCGTCCGCGTCATCGTCGTCACCGGCCGCGGCCGCGCCTTCTGCGCCGGCGCCGACCTCTCCGCCGGCCCCTCGACCTTCGACGCCGGCGCGCGCGGCCGCCCGACCGACATCCGCGAGTACCGCGACGGCGGCGGCATGGTCACGCTCCGCATCTTCGACCTGAAGAAGCCGATCATCGCCGCCATCAACGGCCCCGCCGTCGGCGTCGGCGTCACCATGACGCTCGCGATGGACGTCCGCCTCGCCAGCGAAACCGCCCGCTTCGGGTTCGTCTTCGCCCGCCGCGGCATCGTCCCCGAGGCCGCCAGCTCCTGGTTCCTCCCCCGCGCCGTCGGCATCCAGCAGGCCATGGAGTGGGTCGCCACCGGCCGCGTCTTCGATGCCCAGGAAGCCCTCCGCGGCCGCCTCGTCCGCTCCGTCCATCCTCCCGAGGAGCTCCTCCCCGCCGCCTACGCGCTCGCCCGCGAAATCGCCGATAACACGTCCGCCGTCTCCGTCGCCCTCAGCCGCCAGCTCATGTGGCGCGGCCTCGTCGCCGACCACCCGATGAAGGCCCACATGGCCGACTCCCGCGGCATCCTCATCATGGGCGCCAGCCCCGACGTCAAAGAGGGCGTCGCCTCCTTCCTCGAAAAGCGCCGCCCCAACTTCACCATGTCCGTTTCGAAGGACCTCCCCGACCTCTTCCCCTTCTACAAAACCCCCGAATTCGAATAACCGGTTCTGCCCCGCGGCGGCCGGCAAACGCATCCCCGGCCGCCGCTCTTCTGCCCCTCTCTCTCCTCCCTCCTCACTTCCCCCGACTCCACTACACTCTCGCTATGCTCGAGCTGACACAACGCCTCGCCGCCGCCGCCGAAGGCGGCGAGCCCGTCCTCCTCGCCGTCCTCGTCGACCCCGGCGCGCTCCCGCTCCAGCCCGGCGCCCGCCTCCTCATCGAACCCGGCGGCAGCACGCTCGGCACCCTCGGCGACCCCGCCCTCGATGCTGCCGCCGCGGACCTCGCCGCCGACTTCTTCGCCCGCCGGCCCGCCGCGCACACGCGCTACTTCCTCGAGGGCACCCTGCGCGAGCGCTCCGCCGAGGGCGTCCCCGCCGTCTACCTCGAAGTCGTCGCCGCCCGGCCTACCTTCCTCGTCGTCGGCGCCGGCCACATCGGCCGCGCCCTCGCCCGCCTCGCGAGCTTCCTCAGTTACCGCGTCGCCGTCCTCGATGACCGGCCCGATTACGCCGACCCGCAGCTCATCCCCGAGGCCGATGAGGTCATCTGCGGCGACTTCGAAGCCGAGCTCGAGCGCTTCCCCATCGGCCCCGGCACCACCATCGTCCTCGTCACGCGCGGCCACAAACAGGACGAGCTCTCGCTCCGCACGTGCCTCGGCCGCGGCGCCGCCTACCTCGGCATGATCGGCTCCCGCCGCCGCACGACGGCCGTCCTCGACCATCTCCGGGCCGAAGGCTTCCCCGAGCACGAACTCGACCGCGTCCGCACGCCCATCGGCCTCGATATCGGTGCCGAAACCCCGGAAGAGATCGCCGTCAGCATCATCGCCGAGGTCATTCTCCTCCGCCGCGGCGGCACCGGCGCGCCCCTCTACTACCGCGCCCGCCGCAGCGCTACTCCAGCGCGCTCCTGACCGCGCCCCGGCGCGCCAGCTCCGCCCGCAGGTCCAGCATCGCCGTGTACGTCGGGATGACGAAGACCCGGTCACCGGGCGCCGTCCCGGCCAGCACCGCGTCCAGCAGCGCCGCCGGGCTCTGCGCCGCCGCGAGCGGCCGCGGCCAGCCCGCGTAGTCCAGCCGGAGCGCGAGGTCCTCCGCCCGGTCGCCGCCCGCCCAGCAGCGCGCTACCCGCCCCGCCAGCAGCTCGTACTCCACATCCCAAATCCAGCTGACGTCCTGTCCGTCGGCGAACCGGTCGTTCAGCAGGCCGGCGATCGCCATCTCCGGCCCGCCCGCCTGTTCGAGCAGCAGCAGCACCTGGTTCGCCCCCGCCGGGTTCTTCGCCAGCAGCAGCCACAGCTCCCGCCCCTCCAGCAGCACCACCTCCTGCCGCCCGAACGCCGCCGACGTCTCGCGCAGTCCGCGCCGGACCGCCGCCTCGTCCAGCCCGAGCACGCGCGCCGCCCCCGCCGCCGCGAGCGCGTTCGCCACGTTGTACAGCCCGGTCAGCCGCATCTCGACGCGCCCCGCCCCGTCCATCTCCCAGCTCGCGCCCCCCAGCTCGAGCCGGATCGCCCGCGCCGTCGTGTCCGTCGCCGGCCGCGAACGCCCGCACGCCGCGCACCGCCACCAGCCCACGTGCGCGAAGTACCGCCGCTCGTAGACGTAGTCGCCGCCGCAGGCGCACCAGCGGGCATCCGCCGCCCCGGTCCCCTCCCGCGCGAAGGCCGGGTCGTCGATGCCGAACCAGTGCACCCGGCCCGGCCAGCCGTCCGCGAGCGCCGCCACCGAGGGGTCGTCCGCGTTCAGTACGAGCACCGCATCCCGCCGCACGGCCGCCAGCCCCTCCCGCCAGAGCCCCGCCACCGTGTCCACTTCGCCGTACCGGTCGAGCTGGTCGCGGAACAGGTTCGTCACCACCATCACGTCCGGGTCGAGCGCCCGGACTGCCGCCGGGAACGTCGCCTCGTCGGTTTCGAACACCCCCGCCATGCCGTCCGCCCCCGGGATGCGGCCGAGCAGGTCCGCCCGGCGCACCAGCAGGCTGGCGAACCCGCGCACCATGTTGCTCCCCTCGCGATTGTGCAGATACGGGCGTCCCGCCGCCGCCAGCATCCCCGCGAGCAGCCGGCTCGCCGTCGTCTTTCCGTTCGTCCCGGTCACCAGCACCCGGCCGCTGCCGAGCTGCCGCCCCAGCGCCGCCACCACCCCCGGATCGACCCGCAGCGCGACCAGCCCCGGCAGCGCCGTGCCCCCGCCCCGCCGCAGCGCGCGCGTCGCCGCACCCGTCAGCTTCCCTGCCGCCACCGCGGCGGCCGTCCTCGCGCCCCTCACGCCCCCATCATCAGCCGTCGCCGCGCCCCGCGGAAGCGCCGGCCGCTACGCCCGCGCCGGGCCGAGCAGCCCCGCCTGCCGCAGCAGCCCCACGATCCGGTCCCGCGCCACGACCCCGATGACCCGCCCATCCTCGACCACCGGCATGTGGAGCAGGTCTTCCATCTCCATCTCCAGCAGCACGTCCGAGACGAGCCGGTCCCGCGCCGTCGCCCGCAGCGCCTCCCGCGGCACCATCACCGAACCCGCCGGCGTCACGTCCCACAGCCGCTCCGGCACGTCGAGCAGGTCGTAGCCCGAAAGCACGCCCGCCAGCCGGTCGCCCTCGCTCACGAGGAACACCGCCCGCGGATTCAGCTCCAGCGTCCCGCGCGCCAGCGGCCCGACGGGCTGCCCGGCATCGACCACCGGCATATCCGCCAGCATCACGTCTTCCGCGCGGTAGCGGGCCAGCTCCTGCACGAGCCGGTTCTGCAGCAGCGATTGCCGCGCCGCGTTCTCGAGGAACAGCCCGATGAGCACCAGCCAGGCGCCGCCCGCCAGCGAATTCGCCAGCACCACGTCCCGCCCGAGCATCGCCAGGACGCCCGCGCCGGCGAGCCCCCACGCGAACGCCCGCCCCGTCCAGGCCGCCAGCGCCGTCGCCAGCCCGTGCCGCCCCGTCACCAGCCACGCAAGCGCCCGGAACACCCGCCCGCCGTCCATCGGGAACGCCGGCAGCAGGTTGAAGACTCCCAGCGCCGCGTTCATGATCGCCAGCCACACCAGCACGTAGTCGATTGGCCGGTCGGCCTGCGCGCCCAGCAGCCACCACAGCCCGGCGAACGCCCCGCCCAGCGCGATGCTGGTGAGCGGCCCGGCGAGCGCCATCAGCAGCTCCTGCAGCGGCCGCGCCGCCTCCCGCGTGATCTGGGCCACGCCCCCGAACACGAACAGCGTGATGCTCTTCACGGGGATCCGGAACCACCGCGCCACGAGGCTGTGCGCCAGCTCGTGCAGCACGATCGACGCGAAGAACGCGGCCACGCTCGCGGCCGCCATCCCGAGATGCGTCCACCACGGCGCCCCTTCGAACGCTGCCGGGTAGAACTGCGTCGCGAGGAACCACGTCGTCAGCCCCGCGAGCAGGAACCAGCTCGGATTCACCATCAGCGGGATCCCGAGCAGCGTCCCGGCCCGGAACGGTCGCAGCCGCATGCGTCTACCCTACGCCTTCCCCGGTAAGCCCGCCGTCAGCCCCGTCAGCCCTGGCTCTTCGAAGGCGGCGGGGGCGGCCCCTGCTCATCGTCGCCCTCCACCACCGCCTCCCAGCAGAGGTAGAAGTAGAACAGCCCCATCAGGATCGGGATGAGGAACGCCGGGTGCCGGCTCTCCACCAGCCCCCAGATGCCCCCTACCGTCATGAACATCAGCGCGAAGACGTAGACGAGGAACGCTCCCCAGCTGAAACCAAGCGGCAACATGATCGACGCCTCCGCCCGGCATCCTACCAGCCGCCTTCGGCAGTGCGCCCCCGCTCAGCAGGAAGAATTCCGTTAGAAAGCGGCCGCGCCCGGCCGCCCGGCCCCGCCCGCCGCGGGTTTTACGAACGTTTTACAGCCAGCTGGCAACTCCCCGCGCCCGGCGCGCGTTTCCTCCGGTGCGTGTACCTTCCCGGATTGCTACGGTAACACGCAGGAGCGCGCCCCTCCGGGCGCTTGCTGGAGGTTCCATGAGCTGGATTCACCGGAAAGCCATCGCCGTCGTTGCCATCGGCGCCGGCGTCGCCACCATCCTCGGCGCCACCCTCGGCATCGCCCTCGCCAAGCACACCAGCACCGTCGGCGGCGTCTGCAGCAACGGCAGCGCCGGCTGCAACATCCACTACGTCGGCACCATCAAGCCCACCGCCGTCAGTCCCGCCACCTTCACCCAGTGCCTCCCCGCTGCCGACTGGATCGGCATCTACATCTGGGACGGCCCGAACCAGAAGTGGCTCCACTACTTCAACACGCGCCCCGGCAACCCGGGCAACTACCCCGAATACCTGAACAACACCGCCGTCGGCGGCATCTCGACCATCCCCGGGTTCTCCGGCGTCGTCCTCGTGATGCGCCCCGGCGCGCCGAACCAACAGGTCACCCTCCTCGACGCGCCCGGCGAGACCTGCAACTAACCCCCTCCCTGCGCGTCCCCCTCACGGGCCCCCGCCGCCGCGGGGGCCTGTCCGTTCCCGGCAGAACGTAACCTCCCGGCCCCGTACCATCCCGCCCCATGGGTGAACTCGCCGCCCTCCTCGCCGCCCTCACCTGGTCCGCCACCAGCGTCGCCCTCACCTCCCTCTCCGCCCGCACCTCCCCCGTCGTCCTCAGCGGCCTCCGCCTCGGCTTCGGCGCCCTCGCCATGCCCCTCATCCTCCTCGCCAGCGGCGAAACCGGCACCATCGCGCAGGCCCCCGCCGGCACCATCATCCAGGTGGTCGCCTCCGGCGCGCTCGGCTACGGGCTCGGCGATACCCTCTACATCGCCGCCCTCAACCGCCTCGGCATGCAGCGCACGTTCCCCGTCTCGATGGCCCTCTACATCGGCCTCACCGTCGTCTTCGGCGTCCTCCTCCTCGGCGAGCCGTTCACCTGGGGCCTCCCCATCGGCGCGCTCCTCATCGGTGCCGGCACCTGGTTCATCATCGCCCCCGCGCCGCCGAACGAACCGGCGCCGCCGCCGTCCGCCGATGCGGGGCCGGTCGCCCTCGCTCCGCCGGTCGGTCTCCCGCCGCCCGGCCTCGCCGGGTACGCCCTGCTCGGCGGTGTCGGCGTCACCTGGGCCGCCGCGACCCTCTGGCTCGCCGCCGCCAGCGGCGACCTCGGCGCCATCGCCGCCGGCACCATCCGCACCCCCGCCGGCGCCGTCGCGCTCCTCGGCTTCGCCCTCGCCTTCCAGCGCCCCGCCCTCGTCGCCCCGTTCCGCAGCCGCGCCCACCTCGGCGCCATCGCGCTCGCCGGCGTCGTCGGCACCACCATCGGCAGCCTGCTCTACGTCTACGCCGTCGTCACCGCGGGCGCCGCCCGCACGGCCATCCTCTCCTCCACCTCGCCCCTCCTCGCCCTCCCGCTCTCCATCGTCTTCCTCGGCGAACGCCTCACCCGCCGCATCCTTGCTGGAACCTTGCTCTGCGTCGCTGGTATCGTCCTCGTCGTCCTGTGAACGCCGCCAAAGGCCCCGGAGCCGAATCCCTGCGCAGCATCGCCCTCCCCTTCGTCTTCGTGCTGTTCATCGTCGCCTGCGCCCGCGACGCCGAAGGCCCCTCCCGGCCCGTCATCACGATCGAGCAGGGCGATGCCCGCGCCAGCGTCACCGTCGAACTCGCCGTCACCCCCGGCCAGCGCGCCCAGGGCCTCATGTACCGCCGCGCGCTCGACCCCGATGCCGGCATGCTCTTCATCTTCCCGACCGACAGCCGCTCCGGCTTCTGGATGCGCAACACTTACGTCCCGCTCGATATCGCCTACATCAGCGCCGATTTCGTCGTGCTCGAAATCCGCCGCGGCACTCCGCTCGATGAGACCGTGCTCACCCCGTCGAACCCCTACCGCTACGTGCTCGAAGTGAACGCCGGCTGGTTCGAAGCCAACGGCCTCGGCCCCGGCGCGCGCGTCATCTTCCCGCCCGGCCTGCTCGAAGGGCTCGAACCCTAGCCCGCCGCCAGCAGCGGCCCCCACGCCATCGCCGGCCGCCGCGAAGCCGCCAGCCGCCGGAACTGCTCTGCCGTCAGCGGCCCCGCGAAGTAGTGGCCCTGCCCCCGCGCACACCCCACCTCCCGCAGATACCCCAGCTGCCACTCGGTCTCGATTCCCTCCGCCACCACCTCCATCCCCAGCGCCGTCCCCATCTCCACGATCGCCCGCACCAGCGGTCCCGACGACGCATCCACGCCCAGCCGCCCCACGAACGCCTGGTCCACCTTCAGCGTATCGATCGGCAGCCGCTGCAGATAGCTCAGCGACGAATACCCGGTGCCGAAGTCGTCCAGCGCGAGCCGGACCCCGAGCCGGCGCAGCTCCTGCAGCACCTCCAGCGCCGCCGCCACATCATGCATCAGTACGCTCTCCGTCAGCTCCAGCTGCAGCGTGCCCGGGTCCACGCCCGTCGCCTCGAGCACCCGCCGGATGCGCCCGGTCAGGTCCGGCTGCCGGAACTCCGCCGCCGAGACGTTCACGCTCACCGTCAGCCGGCTGCCCGGCCGGAGCCCCTGCGCCCGGGCAGCCTCCCGGCAGGCCTCCTCGAGCACCCACTGCCCGATCCGCACGATCTCGCCCGTCTCCTCCGCGATCGAGATGAACGTCGCCGGCGAAAGCACGCCCCGGTGCGGGTGGTTCCACCGCAAGAGCGCCTCCATCCCGACCAGCGCACCCGTTTCGAGGTCCACCACCGGCTGGTAGAGCAGCTGCAGCTCCCGCCGCTCCACCGCCCGCCGCAGCGCGTTGTCGAGGTCGAACCGCTCCGCCGGGTCTGCGTCCAGCTCCGGCGCGAACACGACGTACCGCGCCCGACCTTCCGCCTTCGCCCGGTAGAGCGCCACGTCCGCCTTCCGCAGCAGCTCCGTCGTGCTCCGGTCCTCCGGCCCGTTGACCGCGATGCCGATGCTCGCGCTCACGAACATCTCCTGCCCGGCCACCGAAAACGGCCGCCGCAGCGCCTGCATCACCCGCTGCGCCGTCTGCACCGCCAGCGAACCCGCCTGTTCCCCGCAGATCAGAACCGTGAACTCGTCGCCGCCCAGCCGCGCCACCATCTGCCCCTCGGCCGCCCCCACCAGCCGCTGCGCGAACACCGAAAGCAGCTGGTCGCCCACCCCGTGCCCGAGCGTGTCGTTCAGGTATTTGAATCGGTCGACGTCCATGAACAGCACCGCCACCCGGTCCGGCCGCCGCTCCCCCGCCAGCGCCCGCGCGCAGGCCGCGAGGAACATCGCCCGGTTCGGCAGCTCCGTCAGCGGGTCGTGGAACGCCCGGTAGATCAGCGTCTCCGTCGACACCTGCAGCGCCGAGAGCGAACGGTTCAGGTCCGCCTCCAGCTCGTCCAGCTCCCGCACGACCGCGCCCGGCGCCCGCGCCTCGAACTCGCCCCGCCGCGCACCTCGCAGCAGCCCCCGGACGGAGGCAAGCGGCCGCCGCACCGCGCGGTCCGCCAGCAGCGCCGCTCCCGCTCCGGCGCCCGCCGCAGCCCCCAGCTCCGCCGCCGCCTCGAGCGCGCCGCCTCCGAACAGCACGATGCCCGTCCCCGGGCCCGCCAGCGCTGCGAAGCCGAATAGCCCCGCCCACAGCGCCCGCATCGGCAGCCGGCCCCGCAGACGCGCCGGCGGTCCCGCGCCGTCCGCGGCCGGTCGCCCGGTTTGCGGCCCGCCCGAATACGCCTGAGGAATGGTCACGATATCTACAGATTCGGCAGCGGCGCCGCCCGCTGAAGGCCGGTGGCGCACGCCTGTACAGGCCGGACCCACGCGCGTAGCATCCGGCCGGACGCCAATCGGCCGTCAGGGAGCCGCCAATGTCCGCCTACCGCATCGAGCTGTTCGTCCACGTCGCCGCCGTCATCGTTGCCCTCGGCGCCACCTTTTCGTTCCCGCTGCTGCATGCAGCAGCCGAACGGCAGGGCGTGCCAGCCACCCGATTCGTGCTCCGAACCATGCACCTCATCGAGACCCGCTTCGTCCTGCCCGGCGCGGTGCTCATCTTCCTCATGGGGCTGGCCCTGATCTTCGACGACCGCACCGGCTACAGCGACCACCTGCCGGCGTGGCTCGCAGTCGCCATCGTCTGGTATCTCGCGGCATTTTTCACCGCGAGCGTCGTCCAGCGCGCCAATGTGAACGCCGCCCTCGGCACGCTCGAAGGCGTTCCCGACGGCAGCGCCCTCCCCACGGCCTACCGCGCCGCAGCCCGGCGCGTCCAGCTTACCGGGGCAGTCCTCGGGCTCACCACGGTCGGCATCGCGTTCCTCATGGTGTGGAAACCCGGCGCCTGAGCCCCCTGCTGCCCCCGCGCCGCTGCGGGGCCTAGGCCGTCACGGCCTCCGGGAAGAACGCCTGCATCACCTCGGCGCTCAGCGGCACGTTCTGGATGCGCGCCCGCTGGAGCGTCTCCCAGTAGTACCGGTACGTCGCCCGGTCGTGCAGGTTCCCCTCGTGCTGGATCGGGCCCCAGTCGGCGGCGTAGGCCTTCAGCAGGATCGCCTGCGCCTCTTCCACCTCATCGTGCGAGGGCGCCATCGCCCGCGTGATCGGCTCGATCTGCGCCGGGTAGATGCTCCACTGCCGCAGGAAGCCGAACTCCATCCGCGCCCGCCGCGCGTCGTTGTAGATGAACTCCTGGTCCTTCAGCTCCAGCGTCACGTTGTGCGCCGGCACCACGCCGTTCGCCAGCGCCGCCGCCACCATCTCCGACTTCGCCCGCCGCAGCAGCGCATGGTCGAACTGGTGCGGCGACCGCATCGCATACGACGGGATCGCCCCGTGGTGCGCGCTCACGAAGTCCATCAGCCCGAAGTCCAGCACCTGCACGTTCGGCAGCGTGGCGATCTCCCACACCTCCCGCAGCGCCCCGTGCGTCTCGATGAGCGCATGGATCGGGATCTCCCGCCGGATGCCGGCCCGCGCCGCCGTATTCCGGATGTAGTCGATCATCTCCGCCAGCTCGCGCGCCCGCACCGTCTTCGGGATCGTGATGTAGGCGACCCGCTCGCCCGCCGCCGGCACGATGATGTCGACGTCCGCCTTCCAGTGCTCGTGCGTGTAGTCGTGAATCCGCACGCCCGCCATGTTGTGCTGGTTCAGCGGGCTGTTCTGCATCCGCACCACCATCTCCGCGTGCTCCCGCTCGCGGCCGGTCGGCGCGCCGTCCTCGCAGTCCATCGTGATGTCGAAGACGCCGCCCATCTTGTTCTGCAGCTCCAGCGCCTTCGCAATCCGCTCCTCCGTCCCCGCAAAATGCTCACAGGTCGGGATGATGGGGAACGGCTTCTCCCCCTCGAAAAGAACTTCATTCGGGTGACGTGGCATCGGCTCTTCCGTTCGTACGTGGGATATCGGCAGGGCCGGCGCGGCAGGGGGCGCGCGCCCGGGCACGTCCTCCAAGTATGCCGCCCCCCGCTCCCCCGGTGAAGCCGCCTCCCTCCTGCCGTCCGCCGTCAAGAACCGGGAAAAAATAAGCCCAAAGCTAACGAAACCGGGCTATACTAGGAATGCACCGTGTTTATCTTCGACCTCGAGCTCGTCAACTTCCGGAACTACGTCCGCGCCCACATCCGCCTCGACCGCGGCCTCAACCTCTTCGTTGGCGATAACGCGCAGGGCAAGAGCAACCTCCTCGAGGCGATCTACCTCCTCTCCACCCTCCGCTCCTCCCGCGCCAGCCAGGATTCCGACCTCGTCCGGCGCGAGATCCTCCCCTCCGACTTCCCCGTCGCCCGCCTCGCCTGCCAGGTCGAACGCTCCGCCGGCAACCTCGCCCTCGAACTCGCCATCGTCGGCCGCACCGTCGACCCGGCCCACCGCGCCGGCAAGCGCGTCCGCGTCAACGGCGTCCCCCGGAAAGCCTCCGATGCCGTCGGCCAGCTCTGCGCCGTCCTCTTCACGACCCTCGATATCGACATCGTCGCCGGCCCGCCCCTCATGCGCCGCCGCTACCTCGACATGATGATCTCGCAGGTCGACCGCGGCTACCTCCGCGCGATGCAGAAGTACGCGCGCGTCCTCCAGCAGCGGAACAGCCTCCTCAAGCGCATCCAGGCCCGCGAAGCCCAGGCCCACGAGCTCGCCTTTTGGGACCAGGAGCTCGCCCACGCCGGCGGCACCATCTACTGGGCCCGCGCCGATGCCCTCGGCCACCTCGCCATCCAGGCCGAGCAGCAGATGGAGCGCCTCAGCGACGGCCTCGAATCCCTCACCCTCATCTACCGCCCCTCCATCGGCGGCCTCGACCAGTACGACGCCCCGATCGACGACGCCGAGTGGACGGGCCGCATGCTCAAGGCCCTCCAGTCCGTCCGCCAGCGCGAAATCGCCGCCGGTGCCACCCTCGTCGGCCCTCACCGCGACGACGTCGAAGTCCTCATCGATGGCATGCCCGCCGATGCCTTCGCCTCCCGCGCCCAGCAGCGCACCGCCGCCCTCGCAATGCGCCTCGCCGAGGCGAGCTACCTCCGCCGCGCCCTCGGCGATGACCCCGTCGTCCTCCTCGATGACGTCCTCAGCGAACTCGACGCCCGCCGCCGGCGCGCCCTCCTCGAATACATCGATACCTTCCAGCAGACTCTCGTCACCACCGCCGATCCCGACCGTCTCCGCGACATCTACACCCGCGCCGCCGGCCGCTTCGTCGTCAACGCCGGCACCATCACCCGCTTCGAGGGCGAGTAGCCGCTCCCGGGCCCGGCCCGAACGACAGCAGAGGGGCGGCCCCCATGGGGGCCGCCCCTCACTCATGTCCGAACCGCGGTGCGGCGTGCCGCCTTACCGGCTCCGCCGGCTCACCGCCGCCAGCCCGGCCGAGGCCGTCACCAGCGCCGCGCCGGCGCCCAGCAGCAGCCACAGCGCCGTGCTGCCGCTCGAAGCCGCGGCCGTCTCGCCGGTCCGCGGCGGCGCGGGCGTCGGAGCCGGCGCCGGGGCCGGCGCATCCACCAGCGGCACCACCCGGAGCGACCCGTTGCCCGCCAGGCCCACGGCCACCGCCGTGTACACCGTCCGCGCCTGCAGCTGCAGGTTCGGGATGGTCAGCACCGTCGCGCCCGTCGCGTTGACCTTCACGTCGAGGCTGTACGTCCCCGCCGGCACCGGCACGTAGGGGCTCACGTTCCGGAAGGCCACGCCGCGGAACACGTTGGTGTTCGTCCCGGCCACGGCCACGTCGACCGGCGGCGCATCCGGCGAGGCGTGGATCAGGCGGATGTGCGCGTTGTTCCCGCTCGGCGTCCGGTTGTCATCCTCGAACAGCGTCAGCGCCAGCGACCCGTCGCCCACGCGCCCCGTCGCCAGCACGGTGATGTCCTTCCCCGCCACGATCTCCAGCGTCGCCTGCAGCGCCGGCGTCCCCGTCCCGTCCGAGGGCGAAACGAACACCTTCACGTTGTGGCCGCCAGCCGGCAGTGCCACGTACCCCGTGTTGTTCGGGAAGGCCAGCGCCGTGACAGCTTTCTGTCCATCGACAAAAATGTCCACCGGCGGCGTGTCGGGGCTCGCGTGCATGATGCGAACGCGCCCCGTCGCCTGCGCCTCGGCGCCCTGCGGCGCCAGCATCACCCCCGCAGCCAGCGCTGCCACCAGCGCCGCGGCCACGAGGAGCATCGACCGGGTCATGACTGCCCGTGCCAGGTTCATCCAACGTTCCTCCGGGTTGATTCCTGCGCGGCTGCCGGCCGGTCAACCGCGTACACCCCATGTACGCACCCTCGACAACACTTCGATCACACCTTCCCCCAACTTCGCCGGCCGCGCTCCATGACCACCCACTTCGAACGCTTCCGCGCCGGCTATGCCGCCGCCTTCGATGCCCTCGTCGCCGAGTACACCGGCCCCGCCTTCGCCGCCGCCGTCCAGGTCCTCCGCGACCCCGCCCTCGCCGAAGAAGCCGTCCAGGACGCCTTCGTCCGCCTCTGGCAGCGCGGCCGCCAGTTCGACCCCGCGCGCGGCAGCGAACGCTCCTGGATCCTCGCCATCGCCCGCAACGCCGCCATCGACCTCCTCCGTAAGCGCGCCCGCGCCTTCGAACGATCGATCGACGACGCCCCCTCCGTATATGCAGTGCGGGACCCGGACGATACCTGGCAGACCGTCCTCGCCAGCCTCACCGGGGAGCGCCTGCGGCAGGCACTGGAGGAACTGCCAGCCGAACAGCAGGACGTCATCGTGCGCGCCTACTACCAGGGCCAGCGCCCTGTCGATATCGCCCGAGAACTCGGCCTTCCCGAAGGCACCGTCCGCAGCCGCCTCCGGCTCGCCCTGGCCAAACTGCGCGATACCCTCGCGCCCGTCCGCGAGGCTCTCGAACCATGAACCGAGAACAGGCCCTCGAACTGCTGCCCGATTACGCCCTCGGCCTCCTCGAGCCCGCCGAGGCCGCCGAAGTCGAGCGGCTCCTCGCCGCCGACCCGGCCCTCCGCGCCGAACTCCAGCCCTTCCTCCAGGCCGCCGAAGCGCTCGCCCACGGCTACGACGACGCGCCCCTCCCCGCCGGCGCCGCCGACCGCATCGCCGCCGGCGTCCGCGCGCGGCTCCAGCCGCCCGCCCCCATCCCCTTCCCCGCCCCCGCCCCGGCCGCTCCGCGGACCCCGTGGCGCGCCATCGCCCTCGCCTCGGCCGCCGCCGTTCTCGTCCTCGCCGTCGGCCTCGCCGCCGCCCTCATCGCCTACCTCGACGCCCGCGACGACGCCGACAGCCTCCGCGCCCAGCTCGCCAGCCGCGCCATCGAACTCCCGCTCAGCGGCGACGGCGCCCGCGGCGCGGTCTACGTCTCCTCCGATTTCTCCTTCGCCATCCTCCGCATCGTCGGCCTGCCCGAGGCCCCCGAAGGCCACCACTACCAGATCTGGAGCGAAGGGCCCTACGGCGCCCGCTCCGCCGCCGACTTCGAAGGCGCGAGCGGCGAACTCATCGTCCGCCTGCCCTCGCTCCCGCGCGATATGACCCGCATGTTCGTTACCCTCGAGCCCGATGGCGCCGCCGGCGACCGCCCGCAGGGCCCCGAAGTCATGACCTCCCCGCGCTGACCCGCTGGCACCATCCCCGCCCGCCGGTCATCATGACCCCACCATGACCACCGACGCATTCTTCATCCCCGAGGGCGATACCTTCGTCCCCCAGCCGATCTGCCGCGGCCCCTGGGACCCGAACTCCCTCCACGGCCGCGTCGTCGCCGGCCTCCTCGGCGCCGAAGTCGAGCGCCGCCACGGCGAACCCCGCCTTCGCGTCGCCCGCATGACCGTCGACCTCTGGCGGCTGCCCGATTTCACGCCCATCGCCGTCGAGACGCGCGTCCAGCGCGAAGGCGGCCGCATCCGCATCGTCGACGCCGAGGCCTTCGCCGGCGGCCAGTCCATCGGCCGCGCCAGCGTCGTCCTCCTCCGCGAAAGCGACCAGCCGTCCGGCGACGTCTGGGCGCCGCCCGCCTGGGACTTCCCGCCGCCTTCGGCCCTCGCCCCCGACCCCCGCCCGCCCATCGCCAACGAAGGCTGGCAGCCGATGTGGGAGAGCCGCTCCCAGGGCCGCGCCTTCGGCGTCGTCGCCCAGAAGCGCACCTGGATGCGCGAGGTCCGCCCCCTCATCGCCGGCCAGCCCCTCACCCCCTTCCAGCGCGTCGCCGTCGCCTGCGATTTCGCCAGCCCCCTCGCCAACTCCGGCAGCGCCGGCCTCGCCTACATCAACGTCGACATCACCCTCTACCTCCACCGCTACCCCGGCGGCGAATGGATCGGGTTCGAATCGACCGACCACGGGGCCAGCGACGGCATCGCCATGGGCCAGTGCCGCCTCTACGACGAAGACGGCCCGATCGGCGCCGCCACCGTCGCCGCCGTCGCCCAGCGCCGCCGCGCCTGAATCCGGCTCCCGTGCTGGCTTCGAACGCCTGCTGCTCGCCCGGGCGCGCGCCGGGGGTCACACCCCGGCGTAGCTGTGCAGGCCGCTAATCCAGAGGTTCACGCCGAAGTAGGTGAACATCACCAGCCCCCACATCACCACCAGCCACCACATCGGGTCCGGCCGCCAGCCCCGCCGCAGGCGGGCCGGCACCAGCCGCCGGATGCCCGGCGCCCCCGCCACCGACCCGCTCCCCGCCCGCGCGTGGAAGTACGCCACGAGGCTCAGCCACGTGACCAGCGCGCTCGTCTCTTTCGGGTCCCAGCCCCAGTACCGCCCCCACGCGCTGTTCGCCCACCACGCGCCGAGCGCAATCCCGAGCCCCAGCAGCGGGAAGCCGACCATCACCGCCTTGTGGGCGAGGTCGCCCGCCGCATCCGCCGAGGGCAGCGCCGCGAACCGCCGCTTCCCCTCGCCGCCCTGCGCGAGGTACACCACTGCACCGCAGAACGCCACCGTCAGCACCGCGTACGAGAGCATCATCACCGACACGTGGATGGTGAGCAGCGGCCCGTTCTGCAGCGCCGGGATGAGCGGCACGATCTCCTTCGGGAACGTCGCCGCGATGCCCAGCATCGCCACCACGATCGGCAGCGCCAGCGCCCCGTACCGCCGGTTCCGGTACACCGCCTCGAACGCGAGGTAGGCCGCGCACGTCCCGAACGCGAACGCCGTCGTGAACTCATACAGGTTCGAAAGCGGCGCATAGCCGCGCGCCGCCCACCGCGCCGCGAACCACCCGGCGAGGAACACCGTCGTCAGCACCGTGAACGTCGTCGCCAGCCGGCCGAGCCCGGCGTTCGGACCCGCCGCCGGCACGCTCACGCTCACCGTCCCCGCGTTCGTTTGCGCCGCCACCCGCCGCACCGCCAGCGACGCGCTCGCGAGGTACGCCCAGTACAGCAGCGCCGCGATCGGCGCCGTCACGACCGACGTCCAGTACAGGTACAGCGCGAGCTCAGCCACCGTTCGTTCCCCGTTTCACGAATCATACCGTCGTTCCGCCCCGCGGTCAGGCCGCGTTGCCGCGGGCTTTACCCCGCCCGTTCGAGCCGTTCGATCGCCGCCTCCAGCCCGGCGAGGCACTCCCGCTCCCACGCCGCCGCCCGCCGGAGCGCCATCGCCGCCGCCCGCCGGAGGCCCGGCACCTGCACGTTCCCGTGCCCGCCGGCCGGGAACGGAAAGAGCGTGATCAGCGGCGAGAGCGCCTTCGTCTCCTCCTCCAGCGCCCGCGCAGCGCGCTCCAGCGCCTCCCCCGCGGCGGGCAGCGCCGCCGCGACGTCCCGCAGGAAGAGCGCGCCATCCGCCCGCGCCGCCTGCAGCACCGCCAGCGTGTAGGCGTTCCCCGCCCGGTCCACCTCCGTGTCGCCCTCCAGCGCCGCCGCCCACGCCTCCAGCCCCGCCGTCCCCCGCGGCTGGCCGTCGCCCGGGTCTTCCTCTCCCCGCAGCAGCGCCGCCGCCGTCTGCAGCGCCTCGTTCAGCACGGCAGGCTCCACCTCCACCGCTTCGACCGGCGCCCAGAGTTCGACCTCCCCGAGCGGCGCCCAGTTCTCCCACGCGACGAACGGCCCCACCTCTTCGGTGATGATGTCCTGCACGAAGAAGCCGCCCCGCTCCCGGTCGTACCCGTCGATGATCCCGAATTCGTGCAGGTGCAGGTCCCACCCGATGACCGGCACCCCGGCGTCCAGCCGCTCCATCGCCCACGCCGCGCCGGCCGCCTTCCCTCTAGCGTCTGCCGGCCCGGCGAACCGCTCGAACCGCAGCCCCGTCCGCGCATACCGCGCCACCATCGCGCCCCGGTCGAAGTTCGCCGGCCCGCTCGGCAGCGCCGCCACGCCCCCCTTCATCCCGAGGCAGAAGTGGAACGCATGCCCCGTCAGCCCCATCACCGCGTGCCGCGGCAGGTCGATCCCCGCGTGCCGCAGCACCCCTTCGAGCGCCCCCGCCGCGCTCGTCCAGTTCGGCGCCAGCTCCAGCCCCGCGATGCGCTGCCCCATCGACTCCAGTCTACCTGCGGCGCACCCGCGGAGCCGTCCGCCTGCCCCCTTTTGCCTTCGGCGCCGATCCGTACAATGCGGCTTCACCCGCACGGAGGGCGGCAATGTCCGAGTACCAGGTCACCACGCTCCCGAACGGCCTCCGCGTCATCACGGCCTCCATGCCGTCCACCCAGGCCGTCTCGGTCAACCTCTTCGTCGGCGTCGGCTCCCGCTCCGAGCCGCAGCACCTCAACGGCATCACCCACTTCCTCGAGCACATGGTCTTCAAGGGCACGGAGAAGCGCCCCAACGCCATCCTCATCGCGCAGGAGATCGAAGGCGCCGGCGGCACGCTCAACGCCTACACCAACAAAGAGTTCACCTGCTACTGGAACATCGTCCCCTTCGACCGCTTCCCCACCGCCATCGACGTCGCCGCCGACATGCTCCTCAACTCGAAGCTCGAGCAGGAGGAGATCGAGCGCGAAACCCCCGTCGTCCAGCAGGAGCTGAAGCGCAACCACGATAACCCCGCCGCCTGGGCTGCCCGCCTCATCGGCCAGGCCGTCTATGGCCCCCAGCCCGCCGGCTGGGATGTCGGCGGCACCGTCGAACTCGTTGCCACGTGGAAGCGCGACGACTTCGTCGGCCACATCCGCGAGTGGTACAAACCCGGCAACATCGTCCTCTCCGTCGCCGGCAACGTCACCCACGAGCGCGTCCTCGAATTCGCCGTCCCCCTCCTCGGCGGCATGGAGCCCGGCCCCATCCCGCCCGTCCAGCCCTACGACCCGGCCATCACCGGCCCCCGCGTCGTCACCGAAAGCCGGCCCATCGACCAGTGCACCCTCTACCTCGGCCTCCCCATCTTCGGCCGCGACGACCCGGACCGGTACATCCTCCGCATCCTCAACGACGTCCTCGGCGCCGGCATGTCCTCCCGCCTCTTCCGCGAAGTCCGCGAGCGCCGCGGCCTCGCCTACTCCGTCTCCTCGGGCTACGGCTACCTCGCCGATGCCGGCGTCTTCACCATCTCCGCCGGCGTGAACCGCGACCGCCTCCGCGAAACCATCGAAGTCTGCCTCGCCGAGGCCGAGAAGCTCATCGCCGAGCCCGTCCCGCCCGATGAGCTCCGCAAAGCGAAAGACCACAACATCGGCCGCTTCCGCCTCTCCCTCGAAACGGCCTTCTCCATCGGCCAGCGCAACGGCGAGCTGCTCCTCACGAAAGGCCGCGTCGAAACCATCGACGAAGTCGTCGCGGCCATCGAAGCCGTCACCGCCGATGACATCCAGCGGGTCGCCCGGCGCATCTTCGACCGCGCGAAGCTCCACGCCGCCGTCGTCGGCCCCTCGCTCGACGACGCCGAAATCGAAGCGGCCCTCGGCTAGCCCGGCCCTACCAGACCTCCGGCGCCCACGGCTCCGGCCGCCAGCGGAAGAGCGCATCTGCCGTCCGCGCCGCCGCCTCACTGCCCGCGATGCGCCCGGCCCGCCAGAGCGCGAGCGCGCTCACCTGCCCGAAGAGCAGGCTGCCCAGCTCTTCCGCGCCCAGCTCGAGGTCGGCCGCTTCCCCCGTCGCGCGGCACCGCGCGCCGCCCGGCCCCGCCTCCAGCGCAAACCGCCCCGCCGCATAGCCGCCGAAGTCGTCTGCCACCTCCAGCACGAGCCGGCCCTCCCCGGGATACCGCCGCCCCTCCAGCGCGGCTGCCGGGTCCAGCACCCGGCAGAAGAGCGCGTCCGAAGGCCGCCGCACCGCCCGCCGCGGGTCTTCGAGCAGGTGGAGCAGCGTTTCGTCCAGCGGCCGCCGGTACGCCGTCACCCGGTCGACGAGGTCCACGCCGAGGATGTACTCCCAGAGCGCCGCCTCCGCGCCGCCGTCGATGCCGAGCAGCTCGTGCACCGCCACCTCGCCCGCCGGCAGCCCGTGCTCCCATTCGCCCCGCACGCGGTAGCGCGCGTACCCGATGGTCGCCCCATCCGCCTCGAGGCTCACGAGGAAGTCCTTGCTCCAGCCCGGCTCCTCCCGCTCCTGCGCCGGCACGCCGCGCTCCTCCCACCACGCCGCCGAGCGCGTGTGCAGCCCGGCGCGCTGCCCCCGCACCGCCTCCCACACCGCGGGCCATGCCGCCAGCGCCTCCTCCCGCGTCACCAGCCGGGGCTTCCCCCGCGCCGCCGGGTGGCCGCGCAGCCGGCCGTGCACCCGCGCCAGCCGCACCTCGTCGAAGTGCTCCGTCGCCAGTCCGTAACCGAACCGCCCGTAGATCGGCGCTTCCGAAGCCCAGAGCGCTGCGATCGGCTCGCCCCACGCGCGCACCCGCCGCAGCTGCTCCGTCATCAGCGCCGTCAGCACGCCGCGCCGCCGGTCCGTCGGCAGCACCCCCACCCACGTCCCCCCCGCGCACGGCAGCGACCCGCCCGGCACCGAAAGGTCGAACCGGAACGCCCCCGCCGACCCGATGCACCGGCCGTCATCGAACGCGCCCAGCAGCCGCTCGCGCTCCGCGAACCGCATCCCGCCCTCCACCCGCTCGGGGTTCAGCTGCCGCCCGAACGCGATCGAATTCACGGAGAAGAACGCCGCCAGCTCCTCCTGCTCCGGGGCCCGCACCTCGAACGTCATCTGCTGCTCCTCCTCGCGCCGAAAGCCCCAGCCTACCCGCTGGCTCCTTCGCCGTCAGCCGCGCCGCGGGAACCTTTCGCGCGCCCGCAGCCGTCTCTCCGTGCAGGATGCCCGGGTTCGCGCGGCTCGCCGGCTTGCTCGCCGGGTGCACCCTCCCCGTCATGCTGCTGGCGTGGGGCAGAGCGGAACCCGCCGGCCCGGGCGTCCTCCATCAGCCGCTCCCGACGCCGGCGGGGGCAGCCCCGGCCGCCGCCGCGCCCGCCTCACCGGCGCCGCCGCCCCTGCCCGCCGGGGTCGAAGCCCTCGCCCGGCGCGCCCACCCCGCGCTCGCCGATGCGGCGCTCATCGCCGCCCGCCCCGAGACCTGGCCCTCGGCGTGCCTCGGCCTCGCGCCCGCCGGCGCCGTGTGCGCCCAGGCCGTCACTCCCGGCTGGGTCGTCACCTTCCTGCCCGCCGGCGGCGCCCCGGTCACGGTCCACGTCGGCGCCGGCTCCGCCCGCCTCGCCGAAAGCCCGTAGCCGCCGGGCCGGTACAATGGCTTCGTGGACGGTTTTTCCCTCCCCCCCGTCGACCCGCCCCTCCGCTCCCCCATCGTCATCCTGGCGTTCACCGGCTGGAGCGATACCGGCACCGTCACCACCGACGCCGCCAACCACCTCGTCGAAACTTTCGGCGGCGCCCGCTTCCTCGAGGTCGACCCCGAGGAGTACTACGTCTTCACCGAGACGCGGCCCACCGTCTCCATCGACGAATCCGGCGTCCGCCGCCTCCACTGGCCCGAAAATCACGCCTACGCGGTCCGCACCGGCCTCGGCAGTCACGACCTCATCGTCGTCCGCGGCATCGAGCCGAACCTCCGCTGGCGCACCTTCGCCGCCCGCCTCGCCGAGGCGATCGTGTCGCTCCAGCCCGCCCTCGTCTGCACCCTCGTCGCCCGCCCGGCGGCCACTCCCCACACCCGGCCCATCCCCGTGACCGGCTCCAGCGCCGACCCCCGCCTCGCCGCCCGCTACGGCCTCGGCCGCTCGCTCTACCAGGGCCCCACCGGCATCATCGGCGTCATCCACGACGTCCTCCGCGCCCGCGGCCTCGACCTCATCAGCCTCGCCGCCGGCGTCCCCCACTACCTCAGCATCGACGAAAACCCGCCCGCCACCCTCGCGCTCATCCGCGCGCTCGAACCCGTGCTCGGCTACCCCGTCCCCGAAGGCGACCTCGAGGACCGCGCCGCCGCCTTCGTCGACCGCGTCAATGAAGCCTCCCGCGGCGACGATCAGGTCGGCACGTACGTCCGCACCCTCGAAGCCCAGTACGAAGACGACACCGACGACGAAGGCACCAGCGACGAGGAGCCCGGCGACAGCGAACTCCCCTCCGCCGACGACATCCTCAAAGACGTCGAAGACTTCCTCCGCGGCACCGGCGACCGCTAACGCCGGACGGCGCCGCCCCGCACGGCATCGCTCCGGGTTCCTCCCCCGTCCATCGGCTCACGGCCCGAACCCTTCGCGTCCGCCTCCCGCGCCGGCGCGCAGCGCCCGCACCCGGCGGCGATGCCGCCATAGGCAGCGAGCCATCCCGCGCCGCGGCGTCAGCCGCGGCATCCCACGCGCAAGCTACGGAAAATCGCTCCCCGGGATGCTCTCCGGGTCGCGCACCAGCTCTTCCCACCGCCGGCGGATCACGTCCAGCGGCGCCGGCGGCGGTGTCCACGGCAGCCCCCGCACGATGACGCCCCGGTTCGGCGCGTGCTCCACCAGCCCCTCGCTCTCCAGCCGGCGGAACGCCTCCCGCACCGGCGTCTGGCTCACCCCCCAGCGCGCCGCGATCTCCTCCTGCCGCAGGTGCTCCCCCTCCTTCAGGTTCCCGGAGAGAATCGCCGCCTGCAGCGCCTCGTAGACCAAATCCGCCTTCGTCTTCCGCGGGTTCCGCATCGCCATACCCCAAGCATACCCCACCGCGCCCCACCCTCCCGCTTCCGCATCGCCCGACGCCCGTCTTCGAACTCCCGACTCCCGCTTCCCGCTTTCCCTTCCCACCGTCTCCCAGCGTCGCCGCGGCGCGGCGGCATCCCGCGGCGCCGCCGCCGGGGGCGGCCAGCCATCCCGCGCCGCGGCGTCAGCCGCGGCATCCGTCGCGAGGCCCAACCTCCATCAGGGATTCCCCCGCCCAACCTCAGCACCCCGCGCTCCGCCCTCAGGGAGTTCCCCACGTCCGCCGCACCACACCGGCCCCCTACGCTGGAGGCACCCACGTCTCGGGGCATCGCCATGATCAAGCTGACCCGCATCGATGGCACCGAGTTCTACCTCAACCCGGACCTCTTCGAGGTCATGGAAGCCTCCCACGATACCCACATCACCCTCACCAACGGCCACCGCTACGTCTGCCAGGAGTCGCCCGAGACCATCATCGACCGCATCGCGGAGTTCCGCCGCCTGAGCATCGGCGCCATCCGGAGGTCCGCCTGATGGACCTCGCGACCGTCATCGGCCTCGTCGTCGCCATCATCGGCATCATCGGCGGCAACATCCTCGAGGGCGGCGACCCCATGAAGCTCATCAACCTGCCGGGCTTCTTCATCGTCGTCCTCGGCTCCCTCGGCGCCGTCATGATCTCCCAGCCGCTCTCCGTCATGATCGGCCTCCCCAAGTTCATCCTCAAAGCCTTCTTCGGCGGCGCCCAGCACAACTCTGCCGAGACCGTCGAGCTCTTCGTCCAGATGGCCGATAAAGCCCGCCGCGAAGGCCTCCTCGCCCTCGAAGCCGACGTCGAAAAAATCCACGACCCCTTCACCCGCAAGGGCGTCCAGCTCATGATCGACGGCACCGACCCCGAACTCCTCCGCGAAATCATGGAGATCGAGCGGGAGTCGATGAAGCACCGCCACGAGGGCAACTTCGCCGCCCTCGAATTCATGGGCGGCATCGCTCCCACCATCGGCGTCCTCGGCGCCGTCATGGGCCTCATGGGCGTCATGTCCCACCTCGATGAGCCCGACCACATCGGCCCCGGCATCGCCACCGCCTTCGTCGCCACCTTCTACGGCGTCTTCACCGCCAACGTCCTCTGGCTGCCCCTCGCCAACAAGCTCAAGAACAACTCCAAGCACGAACTCCACGCCCTCGATGTCGTCATCGAAGGCCTCATGTCCATCCAGGCCGGCGATAACCCCCGCATCGTCCGCGAAAAGCTCGAGGGCTTCCTCCAGCCCTCCGCCCGCGGCAAGAAGGACGACCATGCCGAGGCCCGCCGGGAGGCCGCATGAGCAAGCGCGCCCCCGAGCCGGAGAAGCCCGAAAACCACGAACGATGGATCGTCTCCTACGCCGACATGGTGACGCTCCTCTTCGCCCTCTTCGTCGTCCTCTACGCCACCAGCGACGCCAACCCCCAGAAGCTCCAGTCCGTCCGCGTTTCCATCGAACAGGCCTTCTCGATCGGCGTCCTCCAGGGCTCCAACGGCTCCTCCGCCGTGCTCAACCAGGGCGGCGGCCTCACGCCCTCCCTCAACGAAATCCGCTCCAACACGTTCCAGGGCCTCAACGACACCCTCTCCGAATTCGCCGCCGCCAACGGCCTCGAGGGCAAAATCCAGCTCCGCTCCGACGCCACCTCGATCACCATCTCGCTCGCCGATAACCTCCTCTTCGACCCCGGCTCCGCCGACCTCCGCCCCGGCAGCGTCGATGTCCTCCTCCAGGTCGCCGATGCCCTGAAGGGCCTCCCCAACCAGCTCCGCATCGAAGGCCACACCGACGACATCCCGCCGAACAGCCGCGACTACCCCACCAACTGGGAGCTCTCCACCGCCCGCGCCACCCGCGTGCTCCGCGTCCTCGTCGAACAGGGCGGCCTCGACCCCGCCAAGCTCTACGCCGCGGGCTACGCCGATACCCGCCCCCTCGCCAGCAACGCCACCCCGGAAGGCCGCGCCCTCAACCGCCGCGCCGACATCGTCATCCTCTATCCCACCATCGAAGACCTGCAGAAGGCCCTCTCCGGGGCCCAGCGGAGGTAACGCCCATGTTCAAGGACAAGAAGATCCTCGCCGGCGGCGCCGTCCTCTTCGTGGCCGCCTTCTGGTTCTACATCAAGCCCAACTACATGGACCCGAAGCCCCCGCCCGTCTACACCGCCGAGCAGATCGCCAACGCCCCGCGGCCCACCGTCTTCCTCGGGAAAGACTCCGGCGGCGGCCACGGCGGCAAAGCCAGCAACGCCCCCGAGGGCATCGTCCTCAACCTCAAGCCCTCCGGCACCACCCAGCGCTACGTCAAAGTCATCATGGCCCTCGAATTCGGGCCCGCGACGCCGCCCTGGGTCGGCCTCACTACCGACCAGATCGCCGCCAAGAACGCCGAGTTCGCCCACCACCTCGAACCAGAAATGCACAAGATCCTCGACGCCGTCGCCTACGTCATCGGCTCCCACACCGCCGAAGAGCTCTCCACCGTCGAGGGCAAAGAAAAGCTCAAAGAAGAGCTCATCGAAGCTATCAACCACCACCTCCACGGCGAAAAAGTCGAAAAAATCTACTTCGAAACCTTCATCATCCAGTAGGAGCGCACCCCATGGCCGACCCGGTCGACGTCCTCGCCCAGCTCCTCTCTCCCCAGCAGGCCGCCACCCTCGATGCCGTCGGCCGCCGCGCCTGGGAAGCCGCCGCCCGCGCCCTCCAGGCCATCCAGGGCCAGGCGCCCGCCGTTGCGCTCGGCGAGGCCCGCCTCGTCATGCCCGACGAAATCCAGGGCGAGTTCGGCGACCCCCACCTCGCCGTCCCGGTCGAACTCTCCACCGACAACGACCAGGCGGCGACGGCCTACCTCGTCCTCCCCACCGCGCCAGCCGCCGCCTACCTCCAGACCGAGGCCGATAATCCCGAAGACCAGGAGCAGCAGACGCTCGTCGTCGCCTCCACCTTCCTCGGCCAGGTCATCCAGGCCCTCAACCAGGACGTCTTCGCCCGCTCCTCCAACGGCCTCATCCTCTCCTTCGACGACGTCACCGCCAACACCATGCCCGCCACCCTCGGCGGCCTCGATGACGCCTGCCTCTACCTCACCGCGAGCCTCTCCGCCGCGCAGGCGCTCCCCATCGCGCTCGTCCTGCCCGGCACCTTCCTCGATATCGTCGCCGGCTCGATGGCCACCGCCTTCGCCGAGCCGGCCGCAGCTGAAACCCCGCTGATCACTCAGGAAGACCTCGAAGCTGCCGAACTCCTCGATGTCGAACTCCAGCGCATCGAGGAACCCATGGCCTTCCCGCAGCAGCCCGACCCGCAGCCCGCCGCGCCCCGCCGCGCCGCGCCCCCGCCGAAGGAGCAGCCGCCGGTCACCGCCCAGCGCGCGCGCTTCACCCCGCTGCCCGACCCCGGCCCGGCCGAGCACACCGCCGGCATCGAACTCCTCGCCGGCCTCGAAATGAACGTCACCGTCGAGCTCGGCCGCACCCGCCTCACCGTCGCCGAAGTCCTCAGCCTCGGCCCCGGCTCCGTCATCGAACTCGACCGCATCGCCGGCGAACCCGTCGACATCCTCGTCAACGACCGCCTCGTCGCCCGCGGCGAGGTCGTCGTCGTCGATGAGAACTTCGGCGTCCGCGTCGTCGAAGTCGTCCGCCGCGGCCACGAAATCGAAGAGCCCGAGCCCGTCGCATGAGCGACCCGGCGGCCCGGAAGCGCCTCACCTGGCTCGTCGCCATCTGCGGCGCGCTCCTCGTCGCCATCCTCTTCGTCTCCCTCGCGGCCCCCTCCCCCCGGCCGGCCTCCCCCCCCCTCGTCCCCGCCGACCCCGGGACGGCTGCCGACCCCGGCGCGCCTGCGGCCGGTTCTGAGGCCGGCTTCTCCCTCGGCCCGGGCGACCTCATCTCCCTCGGCTGGCGGCTCGGCCTCGTCGCCCTCATCATCGGCGGCTCCATCGTCGGGCTCCGCTGGTGGGCCCGCCGCATGGCCGCCCCGGCCAGCACCACCGGCTTCCTCCGCGTCGTCGATACCCTCCCCATCAGCAGCGGCCGGACCATTCACCTCCTCGCCCTCGGCGACCGCGTCATCGCCATCGGCGCCACCCCCCAGCAGATCACCATGCTCGAAGCCCTCACCCCCGAAGAGGCCGAGCGCGTCCTCGCCGCCGCCGACGCGAAGAACGACCCCCTCCCCCTCGGCGACTTCGCCGCCCAGCTGCTCGAATCGCTCCGCCGGGGCGAACAGCGCGCCGCCCGCGAGCCCGTCATCGGCGCCGAGCCGCGCCGCCAGGCTTAGGCGCTTCCCCGGCCCCGGATCAGGGTTCCCCGCCCGCAGCCCGCGAGGGAACCGCCCCCGCTCCGGTGGGGTTCTCCGGATTCAGGCCCGCCCCCCTCCGCCGATACGCTGGCCTCACCCTTTCCCACCGGGGGCCAGCGTGGCGCACCGCCAGAAACCCCGCCGCCGACGGCGCATCCTCCTCCCCCTCGCCCTCCTCGGCCTCGCGCTCGTCCTCCTCACCGGCTGCGTGCAACAGACGGCTGCCCCCGGTCAGCCGGCCGCGCCGCAGGACCCGTCAACGCTCGCCCAGGACCCCCGCAACGTCTCCGCCGCGATCCAGCTCCTCGTCCTCATCACCGTCCTCTCCCTCGCCCCCGCCATCCTCGTGATGGTCACCTCCTTCACCCGCATCATCGTCGTCCTCTCCCTCGTCCGGAACGCCATCGGCATCCCCCAGCTGCCGCCGAACCAGGTGCTCATCGGGATGGCCCTCTTCCTCACCGCCTTCGTCATGGCCCCCCAGGTCAAGACCATCAACGACGAGGCGATCCAGCCCTACCTCGCCGGCACCATCTCCCAGCAGGAGGCCTTCGAGCGCGGCGAAGCCCCCCTTCGCCAGTTCATGCTCAAGCAAACCCGCGAGCAGGACCTCGCCCTCTTCCTCAAGCTCTCCGGCAGCCCCAAGCCGAACAGCCCGGACGACGTCCCCACCTACGTCCTCGTCCCCGCCTTCACCATCAGCGAACTGAAGACAGCCTTCCAGATGGGCTTCGTCATGTTCGTCCCCTTCCTCATCATCGACCTCGTCATCTCCTCCGCTCTTCTCAGCATGGGCATGATGATGCTGCCCCCCGTCATCGTCTCGCTCCCCTTCAAAATCCTCCTCTTCGTCCTCGTCGATGGCTGGTATCTCATCGTCGGCTCCCTCGTGGGGAGCTTTGCCTAGGAGCATCCCGTGAACGAAGGCGTCATCCTCGGCCTCATGCGCGAAGCCCTCACCGTCGGCATGCTCGTCGGCGCCCCCATCCTCGGCACCACCCTCGTCGTCGGGATGGTCGTCTCCATCATCCAGGCCGCCACGCAGGTCAACGAAGCCACCCTCACCTTCGTCCCCAAGCTCATCGCCGTCTTCGTCGCGATGCTCCTCTTCGGCCCCTGGATGATGTCGACCCTGCTCGACTTCTCCGCCGGCATCTTCGCGAACATGGCCGCGTACGGGCGCTGACCATGGCCCTGGACCTCTCCCCCGTCACGACCTACACCTTCCTCCTCATCCTGATCCGCACCTCGGCCATGCTCGTCTCCTCGCCGCTCCTCTCGCACCGCGGCATTCCTGCCCAGGCGAAGATCGGCTTTGCCGTCTTCACCGCCCTCGTGCTCACCCCGATCACGAAGCTCCCCGGCGGCCAGCCGCCCGAGACCTTCGGCCGGCTCGTCGACGACGTCCTCCGCGAGACCCTCTTCGGCCTCGGCCTCGGCCTCGCCATGAACATCGTCTTCATCGGCCTCCAGATGGCTTCGCGCATCATCGGCCTGCAGGTCGGCTTCGGCCTCGGCGCCGTCTTCGACCCCATCACCGGCACCGAATTCGGCGTCTTCGACCAGTTCTACGCCCTCCTCGTCACCCTCGTCTTCTTCGTCATCAACGGCCACCATCTCGTCATCCAGTCCCTCGCCGAAACCCTGCAGGCCGTGCCGCCCGGCACCTTCGACCCGTTCAGCCTCGCGCCCTCCGGCATCACCTCCCTCATCGCCGGCCTCACCGTCACGGCCGTCCGCATCGCCATGCCCGTCATGGCCGCCCTCCTCCTCACCGACGTCGGCATGGGCATCGTCGCCCGCACCGTCCCCCAGGTGCAGATCCTCATCGTCGGCGCCCCGGTGAAGATCGGCGTCGGCATCCTCGTCCTCGGCGCGGCCCTCCCGGTCACCATGCAGCTCATGAACGGCGTCATCGGCGCCTCCCTCGCCGGCTCGAGCCGCATCCTCCTCGGCGGAGGCACTCCCTAGATGGCCGGCGAACGCACCGAAGCGCCAACCCCAAAACGCCTGCGCGACGCCCGCCAGAAGGGCGACGTCGCCCACAGCGACGAGGTCGTCTCCATCGGCGTCCTCCTCCTCGCCGTGCTCGCCATGAAGCTGCTCGGCCCCGCCCTCTGGGACAGCCTCGCGGCCATCCTCGCGCAGGGCCTCGGCCAGCCCGTGCCCGAGCTCACCCGCGAATCCGCGCAGCAGCTCGCCCGCGACACCGCCTGGCAGACCGTCCGCGCCCTCCTCCCCCTCCTCGGCCTCGTCGCCGTGTCCGCCGTCGCGCTGAACGTCGCCCAGGTCGGCCCCCTCTTCACCGGCCAGCGGCTCAAGCCCCAGCTCTCCCGGGTCAACCCCGGCGCCGGCCTCAAGCGCATCGTCTCCGTCGACGGCCTCTTCCGCCTGGCCAAGTCGCTCCTCAAGTTCGTCATCATCGCCGTCGTCGTCGGCCTCACCCTCCGCGCCCAGTTCGCCGACCTCGCCGGCCTCGGCGCACTCAGCATCGGCGCGGCCACCGCCCGCCTCGCCTCCCTCGGCTTCGATATCGCCTTCCGCGCCGCCGGCGTCCTCTTCCTCCTCGCCCTCGCCGATTACGCCTGGCAGCGCCGCCAGCACCTCAAGCGCCTCCGCATGACGAAGCACGAGGTCAAGCAGGAGCTCAAAGAAACCGATGGCGACCCCCACATCAAGGCCGCGATCCGCCGCCGCCGCCAGCAGCTCCTCAACCGCATGATCGCCGCCGTCAAGACGGCCGACGTGGTCGTCACCAACCCCACCCACTACGCCGTCGCCCTCAAGTACGACGCCGTCTCGATGCCCGCGCCCATGGTCGTCGCGAAGGGGCAGGACTACCTCGCCCTCCGCATCCGCGAAGTCGCACGCGAGGCCGGCGTCCCCGTCCTCGAAGAGCCGCCGCTCGCCCGCGCCCTCCACGCCAGCGTCCAGGTCGGCCACTACATCCCGGCCAGCCTCTTCCACGCCGTCGCCGAAGTCCTCGCGTGGGTCTACGCCCTCCGCGCCCGCGCCGGCCGCCGCACCACCGCCCCAGGAGCCGCCAGGTGACCGTCCAGGCTCAGTCCCGCCCCGCCTCCGCCTCGCTCGGCCGCCTCCTCGGCCAGACCGACATCCTCCTCGCCGCGGGCATCATCACCATCGTCGGGATGATGATCATCCCGCTGCCGGCGCCCCTCCTCGATGTCCTCCTCACCATCAACCTCGCCGTCAGCGTCGTCATCCTCCTCGTCGCCATCTACACCGAAGAGCCCCTGAAGTTCTCCGTCTTCCCCTCCCTCCTCCTCATCACCACCCTCTACCGCCTCGCCCTCAACGTCTCCACCTCCCGCCTCATCCTCCTCCACGGCGATGCGGGCGAGGTCGTCCACTCCTTCGGCAGCTTCGTCGTCGGCGGCAACCTCGTCGTCGGCCTGGTCGTCTTCCTCATCCTCGTCGTCATCCAGTTCGTCGTCATCACCAACGGCGCCGGCCGCGTCGCCGAAGTCGCCGCCCGCTTCACCCTCGATGCGATGCCCGGCAAGCAGATGGCGATCGACGCCGACCTCAACGCCGGCCTCATCAACGAAGCCGAGGCCCGCGAGCGCCGCAAAGCCATCGGGCAGGAAGCCGACTTCTACGGCGCCATGGACGGCGCCTCGAAGTTCGTCAAAGGCGATGCCATCGCCGGCATCGTCATCATCCTCGTCAACATCATCGGCGGCCTCTCCATCGGCATCCTCCAGCAGGGCGTCGGCCCCGCCGAAGCCCTCAACCTCTACGCGAAGCTCACCGTCGGCGACGGCCTCGTCTCCCAGCTCCCCGCCCTCCTCATCTCCACCGCCACCGGCATCATCGTCACCCGCGCCGCCGGCGAGACGAACCTCGGCTCCCAGGTCTTCTCCCAGATCACCATGCAGTCGCGGCCGATGTACGTCGCCGCCGCCATGCTCGCCCTCTTCGCCGCCCTCCCCGGCCTCCCCCGCCTCCCCTTCCTTCTCGTTGCCGCCACCGTCGGCGCCGGCGGCTACCTCATCGACCGCTCGAAGCGCCAGGCCGAACTCGCCGCCATCGCCGCCCGCCCCGAACCCGTCCCCGAGCCCGAGCAGCTCGGCCCCCAGCAGGTCATCCAGATGATGACCGTCGACCCCCTCGAAATCGAAGTTGGCTACGGCCTCATCCCCATCGTCGACGAACAGGCCGGCGGCACCCTCCTCCGCCGCATCACCCAGATCCGCCGCCAGCTCGCCCTCGAGCTCGGCATCGTCCTCCCCACCGTCCGCGTCCGCGACAACCTCGGCCTCGCCCCCAACGCCTACGTCGTCAAGCTCCGCGGCGTCGAAATTGCCCGCGGCACGCTCCAGCCCGGCCACTACCTGGCCATGGACCCCGGCACCGCCGAGGGCGACATCCCCGGCATCGAAACCGTCGAGCCCGCCTTCGGCCTCCCTGCCCGCTGGATCACCCCCGCCTACCGCGAACGCGCCGAGCTCCTCGGCTACACCGTCGTCGACGCCGAATCCGTCCTCGCCACCCACCTCACCGAACTCGTCCGCCGCTTCGCCCCGGACCTCCTCTCCCGCCAGGACACCCAGGACCTTCTCGAAAACCTCCGCAAGGAGTACCCCGCCCTCGTCGACGACCTCATCCCCTCCACCCTCACCGTCGGCGAAGTCCAGGAAGTCCTCCAGAACCTCCTCGCCGAGCGCGTCTCCATCCGCGACCTCGTCACCATCTGCGAAACCCTCGCCACCCAGGCCCGCCTCACCCGCGATATCGACCTCCTCACCGAGTACGCCCGCGCCGCCCTCGCCCGCCAGATCAGCCGCCAGTACGCCGACGAAACCGGCACCATCCGCGTCATCACCGTCGGCCCCCGCACCGAGGAGGAGATCGCCGCCAGCATCCAGCAGACCGACCGCGGCAGCCAGGTCGCCATGGCCCCCTGGCAGGTCCAGCGCCTCGTCGGCGTCGTCGCCGCCGAAGTCGAGCGCGTCGCCGCCTCCGGCCGCGACCCGGTCATCCTCTGCTCATCCCGCATCCGGCTCGCCCTCCGCCGCCTCCTCGAGCGCCGCCTCCCGAACGTCGTCGTCCTCTCCTTCGCCGAGATCACCCCCCAAACCCACGTCGAAGCCATCGGCAACATCGAGGTGAACGTTGGAAACGAAGCGCTTCATCGGTAACGACACCACGCGCCTCTTCGCCCGCATCCGCCGCGAGCTCGGGCCCGATGCCGTCATCCTCTCCACCCGCTCCCTCCACCGCGACGGCGCCCCGCCGCTCGTCGAAATCATCGCCGCGCCAGCCGCCGAACCCGCCGAATCCCTCCCCCTCCACCTCCAGCAGGCCGTCCTCGAAGAAGCCCTCCGCCGCGTCGAAACCGCCCCCGGCATCACCGTCGCCGACCTCGAAGAGCTCGCTGCCGCCGAGGAGCCGGCCCCCGCGCCCGTCCTCGAACCCCGCTCCCGCCCCGCCGCACCCGGTCCCCTCCCCGGCCCGGAGGATGCCATCCTCGAAGCCTTCGCCAGCCTCGGCTGGGACCCTGCCGCCGCGCGCGCCGTCCTCGAGGCCGCACCCGGGGCGCGCACGCCCGCCGCCGCCCTCGAGCGCTGGCTCGAAGCCTCACCCGCCTCCTACCCGCCGGATGGCCAGACGGCCATCGTCACCATCCAGGGCGCCGAGGGCTCCGGCCGCACCACCGCCCTCCTCAAGATGGCGCTCGACTGCGCCGATGCCGGCCGGCCCGCCATCCTCGTCGCTGCCGATACGGTCCGCGCCGGCGCCCAAGACGCCATCCGCGCCTGCGCCGATGCCCTCGGCCTCCCCTTCGCCGAGGCGTTCACGCCCGGCGAACTCGTCCGCGCCGCCGCCCGCGCCCCCCGCGGCGCCTGCCTCTTCGTCGATACGCCCGCCGGCGCCTGGGCGCCGCCGCCTATCCCGGGCGCCGCCCACTTCGCCTACCTCGCGATCCCCGCGCACTGGCAGGCGGCCGCCGCCCGCGCCGCCTTCCAGGATGTTCCCCTTGGCCGCTTCGCCGGGGCCGTCCTCACCGGGGCCGACCTGGCCCCCACCCTCGCGTCCGGCCTCGAACTCCTCGCCGAGACCGGCCTCGGCCTCGCCTTCCTCTCCGCCGGCCGCGATATCGCCGCCGGCATCACGGTCGCCGACCCGCCGGCCATCGCCGCCGCCCTCTTCCCGGCCCCGGCGCCCCGCCTCGCAGCCACCGCCTGAACCCGCCTCGGCGCCTCCCGCCGCCGCGATCAGGGCAATCCCCGGCCCCCGGCAGGGAGCCCGCCGATGGGTGCCCCGTTCCCTCCCCGCAACCATAGAACCATCCCGCCCGCAGCTCCCCTGTCACCGCCCCGCCACCCGGGGCCGGGCGCCGCGGGCCTACCTTCGAAGCAGGAGCAGCCCCGTGTCCGCCGCCGTTCCCGCCTTCACGCGCGCATCAGGGCTCTCCATGACCCCATCACGGGAGATGTCGAATGGGCGCCCCAGCCCCGCGGCCTAACAATCCTTTCATGGCCCAGGGACTCCTCCCCGGCACCGCCCTCCGCATCGAAGTCTCCACCCGCGAGGGCACCGAGTCCTACGCCACCCGCATCGAAGACGTCGATGCCGAGCGGGTCGCCATCCTCGTCCCCATGCGCGGCCTCAAGCCCCGGCCCCTCGCCGCCGGCACCCTCGTCCGCTCCGTCTACATCTACCGCCAGAAGCGCTGGCGCTTCGTCACCGAAGTCATCGGCCACAGCCCCGACGGCGCCATCGAATACCTCCGCCTCCCGCCGTTCATCGACTGCCACGAGCGCCGCCGCAACTACCGCCTCCAGGTCGCCATCAAACCCTCCCGCATCTACCGCCTCGTCGTCGACGGCGAAGAGACGGCCGAGCAGGAGTTCGAGGGCACCATCGTCGACCTCTCGGAAAGCGGCTGCTGCATCGCCTCCAAAGCCTTCGCCCTCCCCGGCGAGCGCCTCGGCCTCGAAGCCACCCTGCCGGAGGCCGGCGACATCGCCGTCCGCGCCCGCGTCGTCTCGGTCCGCGAACCCGAGGCCGGCTACCGCATGCGCCGCATCCACTGCGAATTCCTCGAGATGCCCCGCGCCCAGCGCGACCTCATCGCCCGCTACCTCATGCGCCGCCAGATCGAAATGCGCCGGAGGGGCCAGCTGTGAACGCGCTCCCGCCCTACACCATCGCCCGCTACGGCGTCTACGCCGCCCTCGCCATGGCCGTCGCCGCCGCCTGGCTCGGCACCCGCGCCGGCTACCCCTTCGACCAGGCCCTCATGCGGGCCATCTTCACCTTCGTCCTCGTCACGACCGTCGCCTTCGGCGCCGAGGCGATCGTCCTCACGAGCCCGCCCCGGCCCCAGCCGCCGCCCCCCGCCGACCACCAGTCCGACGACACCGACCAGCCCGACGAGTAACCCCTGAGGAGCCGCACCCATGGCCACCGCACGCGCCGCCAGCGCCCCCCTCTTCGAAGACCGCGAAGCCGCCATCCGCCAGTACGCGCCCCTCGTCAAATACGTCGTCGGCCGCCTCGCCATCGGCCTCCCCGCCATCCTCGACTACGAGGACATCCTCTCCTACGGCACCATCGGCCTCATCGAAGCCCTCGACCGCTTCGACGGCTCCAAGGGCGTCAAGTTCGAAACCTACGCCATCTCCCGCATCCGCGGCGCCATCATCGACGCCCTCCGCTCGCTCGACCGCCTGCCCCGCTCCGTCCGGCAGAAAGCCCGCCGCCTCGAGCAGATCCACGTCGAATTCGAACGCGAGCACGGCCGCGAGCCCACCGACGAAGAAGCCGCGCAGCTCATGGGCCTCACCCCCGAGCAGTACAACCAGGCGCTCATCGATGCCAGCTGGGTCACCGTCTCCCTCGATGGCCTCCTCGACCGCGACAACAACGAAGACGGCACCGCCCCCACCGAACTCCCCGCCGACCCCAACGAAGAGGACTTCACCGAGCGGCTCGAAAAGCGCCAGCTCCTCGATGCCCTTACCGCCGCCATCAAGACCCTCCCCGAGCGCGAGTGGCTGATCATCAGCCTCTACTACCGCGACGAAATGACCATGAAAGAGATCGCCCAGATCCTCGAGATCTCCGAATCCCGCGTCTGCCAGCTCCACGGCCGCGCCCTCGGCCGCCTCCGCGCCCGACTCGCCCGCGAGCGCAACCCCTGACCGCACGCCCCGGAGGCCCGCCATGACCGACGTCATCGCCCTGCTCGCCATCTCCCAGCTCGTCACCCTCGGCGCGCTCTTCTACCTCTACATCCAGGTCCAGCAGCTGCGCGCCGGCACCCGGCCCGTCCGCCGCCGCGAACCCGCCGACGAAGCCCCGGCGCCCGGCATCCCTGTCCGCGGGGCCGCCGCCCGCCGCGCGGCCAGCACCGCCTACGCGGCTGCCCCGCGCGTCCCCGCCGACGCCCTCCGCCAGGGCCGCGTCGATGTCGCCGAGCTCGCCCGCCGCATGCACCGCAGCGAAGAGGAGGTCCGCCTCCTGCTCCGCCGCCAGGGGATCGCCTCATGACCGGGGCCCGCGCCGCGTGCGCCAGCGTGCTCCTTGCCGGCATCGCGCTCGCCGCGGCCTTCCTCGCCGGCCAGCCCGCCCGCGCCAACGGCGTTCCCCAGCTCGTCAAGCTCACCTATCTCGAAGGCATCTCCAACTTCGGCCCCCGCGATGCCGAAGGCGTCCTCGAATTCTCCTTCTCCGAAGCCTACGCCCGCGTCGATGTGAAGCACCTGCCGCCCGTCGCCGGCTACGTCTACGAAGGCTGGCTCACCGGCGGCGCAGCGGCCCCGTTCCGCGTCGGCACCATCCCCACCGGCCCCGACGGCATCGGCGTCCTCGATACCCGCCTCCAGGGCCTCACCTCCTACGACTACCGCATCTTCGTCGTCGCCGCCCGGCCAGCCTCCGCCCCCGAGAACCAGCTCCCGGCCACCATCTCCATCGCCGGCCGCTTCGAAGTCATCGCCGACGACGGCAGCAGCCCCCGCGGCGACGTCCGCCCGGGCACCCTCCCCGACACCGGCGAACGCCCGGCCGAATCCCTGGCCGCCCGCATCGCCCGCACGGCCTTCACCATGCTCGCCGTCGGCGGCCTCGCCTTCGTCGCGCTCCGCTTCACCTTCGCCCGGAGGAACTCCGCATGATCAAGGGCCTCTACTCCGCCTTCACCGGCATGGAAGCCGCCTGGCGCTACCAGGACGTCCTCGCCAACAACATCGCCAACGCCAACACCGTCGGCTTCAAGCGCGAAATCGCCTCCCTCAGCCCCCTGCCGGAAGTCCTCCTCTCCCAGCAGGCGCCCGTCCCCGCGCCGCTCACCGCGCGCATCCAGGCCGTCGTCGGCCAGATCGGCACCGGCAAGTTCGTCGCCGAATTCGTCACCGACTTCCAGCAGGGCATGCTCCGGCAGACCGGCCTCGAACTCGACCTCGCCCTCTCCGCCGGCTTCTTCACCATCCGCGACGCCCAGGGCAACGTCTTCTACACCCGCGACGGCCGCTTCCAGCGCGACGCCGCCGGCAACCTCGTCACCTCCGCGGGGCATTTCGTCCTCGGCGAAGACGGCCAGCCCATCACCCTCCCCCTCGACCCGGTCACCGTCACCCCCGACGGCGCCATCCAGGACGCCGCCGGCAACGAGATCGCCGCCCTCCGCATCCGCGATTTCGCCCCGCTCCAGCTCGAACGCGCCGGCGAAGCCTACTTCCGGGCCCTGCCCGATGACCTCGGCCAGCCGTTCGAAGGCGAGCCGCCCGTCGGCGGGCCCGGCCTCCGCCAGGGCTTCCTCGAATCCTCCAACGCCAACCTCGTCGAAGAGCTCACCTCGCTCCTCGCCGTCCAGCGCGTCTACCAGGCCAGCCAGGCCGTCCTCGCCCGCCTCGATACCACCCTCGATCAGGCCGCCGGCGAACTCGGCCGCCTCTAGCCCACCCGGAGGTCCCGCCCCGTGCCCACCATCCTCGGCGCCGCCGCCAGCGGCCTCATCCACAACCAGAACGTCCTCGATACCGTCGCCCACAACCTCGCCAACGCCAACACCAGCGGCTTCAAGGCCTTCCGCGCGCTCCACCAGGGCCTCCCCGACCCCGACCCGGCGCCCGAGACCTCCCGGCTCGGCGTCGCGACCACCACGCGCGACCTCCTCCTCCAGCCCGGCGCGCTCCTCGCGAGCGACTCGCCGCTCCACGCCGCCCTCGAAGACGGCGCCTTCTTCATCGTCCGGGGCGGCGGCGGCGAAGCCCTCTTCACCCGCTACGGCGGCTTCCTCCTCGACGGCGAAGGGACCCTCGTGGACTACGCCGGCCGTATCGTCCCCGACATCAACGGCGACCCCATCCGCCTGCCGGAAGGCTTCACCGCCCCCTTCCTCGACCCCAACGGCTTCCTCATCGCCGCCGATGAGAACGGCGAGCCCCAGCAGATCGCCCGCCTCCCGCTCGCCCGGTTCGCCAATCCCGCGGGCCTCGAACTCCTCGGCGGCGGCCTCTACCGCCCGACCCTCAACAGCGGCGAACCCGAGTACGGCACCCCCGGCGATCAGGGATTCGCCCCATTGCGGCCCGGCACCCTCGAAAGCTCCAATGTCGATGTGGCCCAGGAGTTCGTCAGCATGATCGTCGCCCAGCGCGCCTACAGCGCCTGCGCAAAGACGTTCGCCGTCGGCGACGCCATGCTCGAGCTCGCCACCCGCATCACCCGCTAGCACCCGCCAGGAGGCATCCCATGGCACGCATCGACGGACTCAACCTCGGCGGCGCACACCTCAACCCGACGGGCGGCCCCAACGGCGCCGGCCAGGCCGGCAGCGCCGCCTCGGGCGGCCAGGCGGCGGGAGCCCGCGGCAGCCACGACGTCCTCAGCCTCTCCCCCCGCGTCCGCGTCATCGCCGAGGCCGCCCGCGCCGTCGCCGACGCCCGCGACGTCCGCGCCGAGAAGGTCGCTGCCCTCAAGGCCGCCATCGCCAACGGCACCTACTCCTCCAACGCCCGCGAAATCGCCGCCCGCCTCCTCGCCGACGGCATCGCCGGGGACCTCGCATGAGTGCCGCCCTCCTGCGCGAGGCCCTCGCCATCCTGCGCGACGAAGAGCAGCTCCTCGCTGCCCTCGTGGGCCTCGCGCGCGAAGAGCAGCGCGCCCTCATCGCCGCTGATTACCCCCGCGTCGAAGCCGTCAGCCAGCAGATGCTCGAGGCCGTCCGCCGCATCGAAGCCCGCGAAAGCGATCGTTTGAATTTGCTCAGAACCGTCGGCCTCGCCTTCCACGCCCTCGATGACCTCGCCGCGCATGCCGAGAACCTCGGTGTGCATGGGTTCGCTGACGTCCGCGAACGCCTCGCTGCCCGGGCCCTCGAACTCCGCGAGGTCCAGGAAGCCAACGCCCGGCTCGTGCTCAACGCCATGCGCGTCCGCGACCGCTGGGCCGCCATCGTCGCCGGCCATACCTCCCCGACCTACAGCCCGACCGGCCAGGCCGCCCCGCCGCAGGAGGGCTCCGGCTTCGTCTCGAAGACCGCCTGAGGTACAGCCATGGCCCTCTCCATCGGCCTCGATACCGCCGTCAAAGCCCTCCGGGCCCACCAGCTCGCCGTCGACGTCGCCGCCCACAACATCGCCAACGCCCAGACGCCCGGCTTCTCCCGCCAGCGCGTCCTCCTGCGCCCCATCGGCCTCGAAGGCTCCGCCTGGTCGAGCCGCGACAGCCTCCTCGGCCGCGCCGGCTTCGGCGTCGACGCCCGCGACGTCCACCGCATCCGCGATGCCTTCATGGACTACCAGGCGCGTCAGGCCCTCTCCGCCCGCGGCCAGCACTCCGCCTTCTCCACCCCCCTCCGCAACGCCGAAGCCGTCTTCAACGACCCCTCGGATGACGGCCTCTCGGCCCTGCTCGCCCGCTTCTGGGCCGCCTGGCACGACGTCGCCAACGAGCCCGAGTCCTCCGCCGCGCGCACCGCGCTCGTCCACGCAGCCCAGACGTTCACCCTCCGCGTCCAGGCCGCCCACGCCGAGATCGACCTCCAGCGCCGCAACCTCAACCAGCAGGTGACCGCCCTCGGCGACGAAATCAACGCCTACGCCCGCGAAATCGCCGGCCTCAACCTCCAGATCAAGCAGGTCGAACTCAACGGCGAGCGCGCCAACGACCTCCGCGACCGCCGCGACCTCCTCCTCGACAAACTCAGTGAGGTCGCCAGCATCCAGTACAGCGAATCCCAGACCGGCGAGGTCTCCGTCTACCTCGGCTCCCACGAGCTGGTCTTCGGCACCACCGCCCGCACCATCGTCGCCGGCCCTGACCCGGCCGACCCCACCATGACGAAGCTCACCTGGCAGGTCGACGGCTTCGACGTCGTCGCCAACGGCGGCAAGCTCAAGGGCGTGCTCGATGCGCGCGACCAGGCCCTGCCCGACCTCATGCGCAAGCTCGATGCTTTCGCGATGGGCATCATCAACGGTGTCAACACGATCCACCGCCAGGGCTACGGCCTCGATAACACGACCGGGCTCGACTTCCTGCAGGGGACCGGCGCCGCCGACATCCAGCTCAACCCCGTCCTCGCTGCCAACCCGCACCAGATCGCCACCGCCGCCAATCCGAACGCCCCCGGCGATGCCAGCATCGCCCTCCGCATCGCCGGCCTCGAACTCCAGCCCAACATGGCCGCAGGCATCCCCTCCGCCAATCTCGTCACCGGCGAGACGCTCTCCGCGGGCGTTACGCTCACCGGCCTCTCCGTCGCCGGCTCCCTCCAGCCCGGCAACTACACCATCGTCGAAAATCCGCCCGCCTCCGGCACGCTCGAGCTCCAGTACAACGGCAACCCTATCGGCACCTACACCGCCGCCGCCATCTCCAGCCCCGGCGGCACCATCACCTTCATGAACGGCTCCAACGTCGTTGCCACCCTCCACGTCGCCGTGAGCGGCACCTACTCCGCCGCCCAGCAGGTCGCCGACCTCACCGCACCCGGCAACGACACCATCCGCGTCGACGTCGCCCCCGGCAGCTTTTACGCCAACCTCGTCGCCGTGCTCGGCGCCGACGTCAACCGCGCCCTCGGCATGGAGCAGTCCGCCGGCCTGCTCGTCGACCACCTCGACACCATGCGCCAGGCCACCCACGGCGTGAACATCGATGAAGAGGTCACGAACCTCCAGGCCGCCCAGCACGCCTACAACGCCGCCGCGCGCGTCATCACCGTCATCGACGACATGCTCGATACCCTCATCAACCGCACCGGCGTCACGAGGTAGCCCGCATGCGACTCAGCGACCAGGCCCGCGTCCAGAACCAGGTTGCCTACCTCACCTCCGCCGCCGAGCGCATGGACCGCGTCCAGCGCCAGCTCGCCACGAACCGCCGCATCGACCGCGCCAGCGACGACCCCTCCGGCGCAGCGCTCGCCATGGACTACCGCAAGTCCATCGCCTTCGAAGCCCAGATGCGCCGCAACCTCGAAAACGGCACCGCCTTCCTCAACGTCACCGAGGCCGCCCTCAGCAGCGCCACCGACCTCCTCCAGCGCGCCCGCGAGCTCACCGTCCAGGCCGCCAACGATACCCTCGGCCCCGCCGAACGGCAGGGCGTCGCCGCCGAAGTCAACCAGCTGATCGAGCAGCTTGCCCAGGTCGCCAACACCAGCTTCGGCGGCGTCTACATCTTCAGCGGCCACCAGACGAACACGCCCGCCTACGCCGTCGGCGGAAGCCCGCCCGCGGCCGTCACCTGGCAGGGCGACTACGGCGAACGCCTCCGCCGCGTCTCCGCCCGCGACGTCGTGCCCGTCAACATCATCGGCGACCGCGTCTTCGGCAACCTCTTCGACCAGATGATCCAGCTGCGCGACGCGCTCCAGTCCGGCGCGCCCGGCGCGCAAATCCGCCCTTTTATCGCCGCCATCGATGCCGGCCTCGAGCGCGTCCTCAACGCCCGCGCCGAAGTCGGCGCCCGCCTCAACCGCTTCGAAGCGACGAACTACCGCTCCCTCGAAACCGATACGAACCTCCAGGAGCTCCGCGCCGGCGTCGAAGACATCGACATCGCCGAGACGATCGTGCGCTTCACCGCTGCCCAGAACGCGCTCGAAGCCGCCCTCGGCGCCATCGGCCGCACCTCGAACCTCTCGCTGCTCAACTACCTCCGCTGAGCAGCCCCCGGCCCCGGCCTCCTGCCCCGTCCGCTAGTACCCCTTGTACTGGGGCATTGATGCGCGGACGTTTGTTATGGCACGTCCTGAATCTGGATGAGGCCGCCTAAGGCCACTCGGGGACGCCGAATGTCGCGGGAGGATATGTACCAAATATGTACCAGCCCGCTCTCGTCGCTGGGGGGCGTATATACAGGTGCCTATCTCTAACCCGACAAACCTGACATACCCGACAGAGAGCTGCCGGGGGCGCCCGTGGTAGTTCGCTGAAGGCCGCGGGGTGTGGTCGGGTTTTGGTTCCGGCGGGAGCTGCAATCCCGACAATCCCGACATCGCGCCAGGAGGGGAGCGCCTGGCCCCTGCTGCCGGCCGGCGCCTGCCCATGCGGGACGAGCTGCCCGGTTCTGCCACGCCTGGCCTTCGCCGCAGTGCATTTGCTGCGATGCAGTGAACGCTTCGCCGCGATGCAGTGCCGTTCCCCCGGCCGCCCCCTGCCCGCGGGGGAAATCGGGGCTTTCTGCCGGGTCAAGGCCATTTCAGGTCGCCTGCCGGGCTCCGGGGGCGCCCCGGCAGGAGTCATCGTGACCGCGCGAAAAATCGGCGGCCCCGGCGCGGGCCTGGCCGGACCCCGGGGGACTTTTCCCTCTCCCTGCTACCTATTCCTCTTCGAAGTCGGAGTCGAGCCCCAGCGTCCGCGTTGTGACGCAAAAATGGTCTTCGCGCTTGGGCGCCGCCTGGAAGGTTCCAGCTTTGGAAACAGAACGCCAACGTGCGTACCGCCGGTCGTTCGACCGTTAGGAAACAGCATTGCACTCCTCGCCACTCTTCCGAGCTGCGCTCAGTGGCGCCGAGAGGCAACCGTGCGTCCGGGCGGCCGGACGGGGCCGAAAACGTATAGGTGGGCCGGTCCGCTCTATGCAGGGTCGAGCGGCCGCGGTTAAACTTGCACGCCACTCGAGGGGCCGGTGCAAACTACGGAGCATACCAAGTCGCAGCAAGAGGCGATCCGCACTATCAACCGGAACCTCCAGATCATCGCGTGCGCCGGGTCAGGCAAGACCGAGGTGGTCGTAGCGCGGGTAGCCGAGGTCGTTGCCAATGGAGCCGGCCCGGCCAGCGTGGTGGCGTTCACGTTCACGGAGAAGGCAGCCGCGGAGCTGAGGGACCGAATTGCGCTTCGCGTCCGCCAGCGGAGGGGGAACGTGCCGGGAATGGCCGAGATGTACGTCGGCACCATCCACGGGTACTGCCTCGGGCTGCTGCAGGGGAGCGTTCCCGAGTACTTCAAGTTCAGCGTGCTCAACGAGGTTCAGGCGCGACTCTTCGTCGACCGCGCGCCACGACGGACCGGCCTCTATGATGTCGGCCTCAAACAGCATGTCGAATCCCGCCTGTACCTGGACGTGCTGGGAACTCTTCGCGAAGGAAACCCTGACTTGACGATCCTTCTCAATGACCCGAAGGGCAAGGCGCCGCTGGAGGCCGGTCAGCGCAAATCCGAGGATGGAGCCCCGGCGCCGGGTGTTCGGGTCGTCCGACTCGGCCATCCGCTCCGCCCGGTTCATCTGCTCCCGAACGTAGTTGGTCACTTCTTCGTACAGCAGAACCTCGTCATCGGAGAGCTCGTAGTTCACGGTATATGCACGCCGCTCAGGGAAGAGCGGGCGGCCGTCGAAATCAACGAGCTCCTCCTTCAGCATCCGGCGCATGACGTCCTGGGGGTTCGCCCGGGTGCCCTGGCGGACTGTCCCGGCGAAGCGGTCCTCGTCGAGCAGGGCGAGGAACAGTTCGAAATCCTCCGGCTTGCCCCGGTGGGGCGTCGCGGTAAGCAGGAGGTAGTGGCGGGTCTTCCGCCCGAGGAGTTCGCCGAGCTGGTAGCGGGCAGTCTTTTTCACCTCGTCGCCCACCACCGAGGCGCTCATCTTGTGCGCTTCGTCCACGATGACGAGGTCCCAGTCGGGCGCCCCTTCGAGGAGCGGTTTAATGTCGTCCTGCTTGAGCAGGTCGATCCTGCTAATGACGAGGTCAGATTCGGCAAACGGATTGCCGGTGCGTGCCGTCTCGATCTCCTGCCGCCCGATGAGGCGGAACGGCAGGTCGAACTTGTCATCCATCTCCTCGAGCCACTGCTCGCCCAGGTTCGCAGGCGCAACAATCAGGCAGCGCTCGACGTCGCCGCGCAGCCGGAGCTCCTGAATGAGGAGTCCCGCCATGATCGTTTTCCCCGCACCGGGGTCGTCAGCGAGCAGGAAGCGGAGCGGCTGGCGTGGGAGCATCTCCTCGTAGACGGCCGCGATCTGGTGCGGCAGCGGAGTCACCGCAGAGATGTGCACGGCGAGCTGCGGGTCGAACAGGTAGGCGAGGCGGAGCCGGTTGGCCTCGGCCGCCAGCTGGAACAGCTCGCCGTCCGCATCGAACGCCCAGGGGCGCCCCTCTTCGAGGACACGCAGCCGTCGTTCCTCGGAGCGGAAGAGGAGGCGTTCCCCAGGCTGGCCGGTGGCTTCATCGCGGAAGGAGACCGTTACCGTGTTGGGACCGTGCCAGCGCACCTGGACAATGATCACGGCGCCGTTGCTGCCAATTCCTTCCACGCGCGCACCGACCTTCAGTTCCTCGAGCGCTGCCACCTCTGACCTCCGGGACAGATGGCTAGGAGCCTAGCAAGGGGAGCCGTGTGTCGCCACGCTGTCGCGATTGGGCGGTCACCAGCGAGCCGCCGGGGTAGGCTCGATGGACTGGGAAAGCCAGCGAGCTGCGTGGAGAAAAGACAGCATCTGAGGGCCTTTCTGTTCCATTGGCTCAGCCCGTCGTTCCCGACCGGCTCCACCCCGCCTTCGGGGTCGCGCGCAGGCCGGCTTCGAGCCGACCCAACAGGAGGAGGCCAAGCCAGGTGCAAAAAACCGCCGGACCTTGGAGTTCTCGAGCTTCGGCTTCGAGCGCGACTGACCGGTCGCCGGGCGGGCCCCACCAGTCCGGCGCCGGCACAGCTGTTACCCCCGGCGCTGCCCCCACGAATTACCATAAAGGCATGCACGTCTGGGGCAGTGGCAAAGACCTGGTGGCCACCGGGCGTTGGGAGCCGCCGACTGTCGATGAAGTTGCACATGGTGTTGAGCTGTCGCTGCCAGCATGTGGTGGTGATAGCGCCGCCGCCGAGGCAGTCGTATCGGGTTTGCTCGGGATGGTGCCCGCTGGAAACTCCCGCACCCTCCTGCTTGCCCTGATGCGCGGGCTGTCTGATGCGGCGGCGTGCGGTGTGGCCGGGATTGGCCGGGCGACGCTGGCCCGGACGTGCGCGGAACACGAGGCGTTCGCCCTGGCGGTCGAGGCTGCGCGGAACATCGGGGCCGCGCGGCTGGAGTCTGTGCTCGAACAGGCAGCGGCACGGGGGGAGTTCCGTGCTGCTGCGCACCTGCTGCGGATTCGGGCGAATGGCGCCAAGCATGTGAGCGTGCCGGAGCGCGACCCGTGGGAAGCGGTTCTTGCAGGCTGGCGGCCGGCGGAGGTCATTCCGGCGGGGGACGGTCAATGCCGCGCTTCCGCACCTCCCCTCCCGGCTCCGGGCAACACAGGCGAGGCCGGAAGCCGCACTTTTTGAATCTGGATGCTACATAAGCTTTATAGTGCGAAAACTCACCCTGCTCTGCCGTTCGCCATTCGACGGTCATCGCAGCGCTGCCCAGCCGGATTGCTGCTCCCCGTTTGGAACTTTGCCGGCCCAAATCTCCAGCTCGCGACGGAATGAACCAGCGGGCCTGGGCGCCCGCGCCGAAGGTCGGCGCGACCACGCCTGAGCGGGCGGGCCACTCGCGCATCATCCGCATCCCGAGCATGGGCTCCGGGGTCGGGGCTGTTCCCGCCGACCCGTCGAGCCGTTCGGGCGGCGCTGCCGACGACGATTGCGCACAGGGTGCGGCAGGAGGCAGCGCACGGGCCGGGCCACGGGGGACCGGTGGGGCGACCCGGGGCGGAGGCGCCATGTGTCGTGCGGAGCCTCCCCTTGCCCGTTGGGGCCCGATAGGTCCTGACGGGCCATCTCGCCGTGACCGGTTTGGTCCTGGGCCTCGCGGGCGGCGCCGTCATCGCTGGGGCGTCGCTGAACTCAGGCCGGAGGCGCTGCGAGCGGCTACTGGCGGACCGTGGGTCAGGTGTCACGACGGTCAGTGGGACTTCCTGCCCGGGATTCGTGCGAGGGTCCCCGTCCCGGTGTGGGTGGGGTGCACCACCTGATGGGCACGGGCCAGCCGGAAAGTCAACGGGAGCGCCGGCTTTCGCGGCTCCGGCGACGTCGCGTAGGCTAGCCCGGCGGCTCGGAGGGAACTGCAATTGGCGTTCAGAGGCTGCTGGGGGTGCGGACAAAGGCTGTGGCCAGCGCGTAGGCGCGGTCGGGCCGGTAGGTGAGCTCTCCGGTCCCCTGCCTAGTTTGGCTGCAGGCGCCGCCGGGCGCGCTGTTCTTGCTTTCGAATTCGCTCAGCCATTCCGTTTTCTCCGCACTGTTTGCAGAAGTGCTTTCTTTTTCGATTGTTGCTCACAGTGCGCTTATAAAATTTTCGACAACCACTACACTCCACCAAGCTGCCGTTAGCGATGGTTGCCATGAGTTGTAGACCTATGGTCGCCATTGTGTCGGTGGCTATCTTTACCCGCGGCGGACTCTCACGCCTTATCCATCCTATATCTAGGGAACAGGAAATCAAAAAATGACCTCTTGTGATCCATTCGTCAATGCTATCGACGATGATCTGTCGCCTAAGCATCGCATTCACTTCATTAAGTTGCCTTTGATCAAAATTAATTTCCAACGAAAATCCCCGCTGCCGGTGTCTGGTCCATTCTCTGACAAGCTCCCAGTCTTGATTATCTTCAGGTTCCCCTTTCCGTAACTTCGAACCCAGACGGATAAGCGCGCAGGCAAGCTTGGCCAAGAACAGGTAGCCCTTGACCGGCTCCAAGTAAGTCGATCTGCCCTTCGCGTCGGGGCCCTCGTCTGGATCACTCCAGCGGCTACTAGGCGCAGCGTAACAGAGCGCGCAGGAAGGCATCCCGTGTTCGCGACAAAGCCACAGCCATCCGTATCTGGTCACGAACCAGCGGGCATCCTCAGCCGTCTCAATTGCAGCGAACGACTCAAGCAAGCCGGTCACGTCGGTGGAATCGTAGGAACCACGCTGGGTAGGGTCGTACACGGACCGGAGCTGGTCTCCAACTAGCTCAACGCTAACGGGAACCTGCCGGATGAGCATGATGTCCCGCAGCGTGGGGACCAGGCGTGGCTGGACACCAGCCAGGTCAAACTGTAACTGGCCCTTGGTCGACCTGCGGGCTGTCCGGTTACGTGTCCCGTTTTGGGTCTTCACAGGGTCACGATACCACGTGCAGTCTTGAGGGCGTAACCACCAGCATCTGCAAGGTGGATTCCGTTGGAAGCTCTCATCGCAGAGGGAAAGGAGGATTCCGTTGGAAACGCTCACTGCAGACGAAGCCGCCCGCATGCTGGGGTGTTCCCGGTCGAAGCTTCAGGAGCTGCTCCGAACGGGCGAGCTGCCGTCATTCAAGGTCGGGCGGCGCCGCATGGCGCTGCGTGCTGACGTCGAGGCGCTCATTGAGCGCCGCCTGAAGGCCGAGGGCCCGGAGGTGCGGTGATGGAACGGAAAGCGTACTCCATCCCCGAGGCCGCCCAGGCCCTCGGCATCGGCCGCACGCTGGCCATCAAGCTCGTCCAGTCCGGCCAGCTGCGGAGCATCAAGGTGGGGCGCCGGCGGCTGGTCCCCGCCGCGGCCCTCGAGGAGCTCCTTGCGCGAGGAGCGCCCGATGGCCGATGAGCCCCGCCGCCCACACTCTGACGGACGAGGGGGCGGCGATGCAAGCGCCCCCTATGGCAGCGAGCTCTTCGAGGCCGCCCGCTCTTACGCCCGCCGCGGCTGGGCTGTGCTGCCGCTCAAGCCGCGCGGCAAGGAGCCGCTGACCGAGCACGGCGTCAAGGACGCGACGACCGACCTCGACACAATCGAGGAGTGGTGGCGCCGGTGGCCGAAGGCGAACGTCGGCATCGCCACAGGTGCGGTCTCCGGGCTCGTCGTGCTGGACATCGACCCCCGCAACGGCGGCGACGAGGCCCTAAGGGGGCTGCTCGCCCAGCACGGCGGCTGGGGCGTGCCCACCGACGGCGGCTACCCCGAGACCTGGACCGTGCTCACCGGCGGCGGCGGACAGCACTACTACTTCGCCATCGACGGGCCCGTGCCGTCACGGAAACTGGCCGAGGGCGTCGACCTGAAGGGCGACGATGGCTACGTGGTCGCCCCTCCGTCGGTGCACCCCAGCGGCCGGCCGTACATGGCGGAGGCCAGCACCGAGCACCTGTCGCCGGCGCCGGCGCCGGCATGGCTCCTTGGGGCTGCCGGCGCCCGCAAGGCGCCCCTGTACCGCGAGCTGGAGGGCGAGCCGGTGCACGAAGGCCGGCGGAACGCCTACCTGGCCAGCCTGGCCGGCAAGCTGCGTCACGACAGGCTGTCGACGGAGGAAATCGCTGCCACGCTGCTGGCCGTCAACTCCACACGCTGTCTCCCCCCGCTGCCCGAGGATGAGGTCCGCAGCATCGCGGCGTCCATTGCGCGCTACGAGCCGGGCCGCCCGGCGGAGGCGGAGCTGTCGGCAGCCGACGGCGCGGGCGAGGAGTACTTCGCCGACGGGCAGGGCACCTGGCGGCGCCGGCGGGGGCGCGAGGGAGAGGAAGTGGTCGAACAGCTGGCCAATTTCACCGCCCGCATCACGGCCGACGTGACGGTCGACGACGGCGCCGAGCAGGTACGGGAGTTCGAGCTGGAGGCGATTGTCGCCGGCCGCACGGTGCGGGCCGAGGTGCGGGCGGAGGAGTTCGAGGCGATGCGCTGGCCGGTGGCGAAGCTCGGCCCCGAGGCCCAGGTGGCGGCTGGCCCGTCGAAACGCGACCACCTGCGCGCCGCCATCCAGGCCATCTCATCCCGCACGGGCATCGCCCGGCGGCACGTCTACGCCCACCTCGGCTGGCGGGAGGCCGATGGCCGGCACGCTTTCCTCCACGCCGGCGGCGCGATCGGCGCCGAAGGGCTGGAGGTCCGCCTGCCCGCCGAGCTCGAGCGGTTCGTGCTGCCGGCGCCGCCCGGGAACGACGAGCTCCGGGCTGCCATCCGCGGCGCCCTGCAGCTGCTCGGAGTGGCCCCCTACCGCGTTACCGTGCCGCTGCTTGCCGCGGCCATCCTTCCCCCGCTGCTCGTACCCGACTTCGCAATCCACCTCGCCGGGCCGACCGGCGCCCGCAAGACGGAGCTGGCGGCGCTTGCCCAGCGGTTTTATGGAGCCGGCATGGACGCCCGCCACCTGCCCGCGAGCTGGCGGTCGACGGCGAACGCCCTGGAGGTGCTCGCCTTCCTCGCCAAGGACTGCCTGCTCGTGGTCGACGACTTCGTGCCGGCCGGTTCGGCCGGGGACGCCAGCCGGCTGTACCGGGAGGCGGAGCAGCTGCTGCGCGCCGCCGGCAACCACGCCGGGCGCCAGCGGCTCACCCGGGACGCCCGCCTGCGGGCCGCTCGCCCCCCGCGCTGCCTCGTCCTCAGCACCGGCGAAGATATTCCGCCCGGCCACAGCCTGCGGGCCCGCACCTGGGTGGTGGAGGTCGAGCCGGACGACGTCGACCTCGAGCGGCTGACGGAGCTCCAGCAGCTGGCGGCTGACGGCGTCTTCGCCCGTGCCATGGCCGGCTACCTCGCGTGGCTTGCTCCGCAGCTGGATACCCGCCGCACCGCGGCCAGGGCGTGCGTGGAGGCGCGCATGGCCGAGCTCGCAACCGGTCGGCATGGCCGGACGGCGGCGGCGCAGGCCGCCCTGGAGGTTGCCCTCAGTGCCTTCCTCGAGTTCGCCGTCGCAGCCGGCGCCGTCGCAGGTGCTGAGGCGGACGGGTTGAAGGCGCAGGCGGTCGAAGCCCTCGGGAGCGAGGGCGCTGCCGCCCAGGCTGCCGCGCAGCGCGAGAGCGACCCGGCGCGGCGGTTCATCGACCTCGTCCGCTCCGCATTGGGGAGCGGGCTGGCCCACGTGGCCAATCGTGACGGGGGGACACCGCCGCTCGATGACGCCGGCGCCTGGGGCTGGCGGCAGATGCCAGGCCGGGACGGGTGGGAATGGCGCCCGCAGGGCGCCTGCATTGGCTGGCTCGACGGCGCTGAACTCTACTTCGACCCGGACGCCGCCCTCCGTGTCGCCCAGGCCGCCGCGCCGGCGGGTGAATCGCTGGGCGCGACGCGACACGCGATGAGCCGGGCGCTCCGCCATACCGGGCTGCTCGCCTCAATCGAGCAGCGGCGGGAGACGGCCACCGTGCGCCGGACGCTGGGCGGCGCACAGCGCAATGTTTGGCACCTCCGCGCGGCCGCCGTCTCCGCCGGGCTGCGGGAGGGCGTCCTGTGAGCGCAGCATCCGTGCCGGCGGACGTATGGGCGCTCATCGACCGCTGCCTGCAGGCCGGCATCCGGTTCGACCTCGACGATGACGGGCAGGTGCACGTCACCTGGCCCGACACACCCGAGGCGGCGGCTCTCCTCACCGAGCTGCGCGCACACCGCGACGCCGTCGCCGCGCTGCTCGCCGCACTGCCGCGCCCGGGCGGCCACCTCGTCCGCCTGGGGCTCGCCATCGGGCTCCTGCCGCGCTGCCGGTTCACCGTGCGCGAGCAGGGCGACTCTATGGCGGCGGAGCGGTTCGCGCAGGCGGTCGCCGACCTCTGCCGTCGCCACCGGGGGAGCGACGCCGTGCTGATGGTGGCCGTCGAGCCAGACGGCGAGCGCGTCCCGATCCTCTGGCGGGCGGCCGTCGGCGCCGAGCTCCGCCGCGCGCTGGCCGAGCTCGTGCGCGACTACCACCCGGGGCTTGGGCCCTTCGGGCTGTGGCAGCCGGTCCAGCCCAATCCCCAGTCCGCGCCGGCCATACCCTTCCGCGACACAAACGCGACAACACCTGACGCCCCGCGGGGCGTAAAATCCCCGTCTGTGCCCCATCGGGCCCCATTGTCGTAGGGCCCTGTAGCCCGGAGACGGCTCTTGCTCCGGCGGGGCGCCGCCGGTTTTCTGGCGACCCGGGCAACAACCGAGGTGTGGTGACACATGAGGACCGTCAAGCAAGCGTGCGTGCTCCAGGAAAAAGCTCTCGACATCCACGTAAGTGATCAGGTCGAGCAGCTCGACCAGCTCATCAACAACGAGGGTACGGGCGAGGCGTTCTTCGAGCGCACGTACATAACCGAGGGGATGCGCATCCTCCTCTCGGAGGGCATCGCCAGGCTGGCCGGAAAATCAAACGACTCAGTGTTCCACCTCAAACAGGCGATGGGCGGCGGCAAGACGCATCTCCTGGTCGCGTTCGGCCTCCTGGCACGCAACCGGGACCTCCGCAAACTAGTTATCCCGGATGTCAGGTACATCGAAGACTTCGAGTCTGCCAGGGTCGCCGCATTCAACGGCCGCAATAGCCCTAAAGAGTTCTTCTGGGGGCTCATCGCCCGCCAGCTGGGCAAGGCAGACCAGTTCAGGGACTTCTGGGAATCCGGCCCTCGCGCGCCAGGAGAGGAGGACTGGCTCCAGCTCTTCAGCGACAACCTGCCGGTCCTCATCCTGCTCGATGAGATGCCGCCGTACTTCAACGAGTACATCACCACGCCGATTGGCCAGGGCACCGTCGCAGATATCGTCACCCGGGCCTTTGCCAATCTCCTAACGGCTGCAAGCAAAAAGCGCAACGTCTGCATTGTGGTTTCTGACCTTGCCGCCGCCTACTCGGCCGGCAGCAGCCTGATTAACCGTGCACTCGAGGATGCCCGGAGGGAGATTGGCCGGGTCGA
>NZ_JANZZD010000019.1:0-50123 GCF_026419595.1 Tepidiforma sp.
CCGCGGCGCGCTGGAGGTGCTCGCGCGCTACCAGGCGAAGGAGCACGACCCGGCGAGCGACGCGGCGCCGGGGAAGATCCCGCACGAGCTGCGCTGGGGCGAACTGGCGAACCTGGGCGAGGTGCCGTTCGGCCGCTACTACGGCAGCGTCGATGCCACGCCGCTGTTCCTCGCGGCCGCGGCGGAGTACTTCGACTGGACGGGCGACCGGGCCTGCATCGCCGCGCTGTGGCCGGCGCTGGAGGCGGCGGCGGGCTGGTGCCTCCGCGAGCTCGAGCGGTACGGCGGCGTCATCGCCTATGCGCGGGAATCGGCTGCCGGGCTCGAGAACCAGGGCTGGAAGGACTCGCACGATGCCATCCGCTGGCCTGACGGCCGGCTCGCCGAGCCGCCGATCGCGCTCGTAGAGGTGCAGGCGTACGCGCTCGCCGGGCTGCGGGCATTCGCGCGGCTGGCCGCGCTGCGCGGCGTGCCCGCGGCCGAGGCGGAGGCAGCGGCCGAGCGCCTCGCCGCGATCATCGAGGAGCGGTTCGGCGATGACAGCCTCGGCTACGCGCTCTGCCTCGAACGGGCGCGCATGCCGGTCCCCACGCCGGCTTCGAACGCGGGCCACCTGCTCTGGCTCGGCGAGCCGCAGCCCGCGCGCGCGGCGGCGTTCGCCGACCGGGCGTTCCAATCGGACCTGTTCAGCGGCTGGGGCGTGCGGACGCTGGCGTCGTCGGTGGCGGGCTACAACCCGCTCGGCTACCACACCGGCTCCGTCTGGCCGCACGACAACGCGATCCTGCTCGCGGGGCTGCGGCGGCAGGGGTTCGACGACCTCGCGCGGGCGCTCGGCGATGCGTTCATCGAAGCCGCGCTCGCCTTCCCGGCGGGGCGCATCCCGGAGCTGTACTGCGGCGACCCCCGCGAGCTTCGGCTCGTGCCGACGCCCTACCCCGTCGCCTCGCGCCCGCAGGCGTGGTCGGCGGCGAGCCTGCCGTTCGTGCTGACGACGCTGCTCGGCATCCGGCCGGCCGGCCCGAAGGCGCTGGCGATCACCCGGCCCGTCCTGCCGGCGATGGTCGAATGGGTGCGGCTGCGAAATCTCCGCTTCGGCGGCGCGGCGATCGACCTCGCCTTCCGGCGGGGCGCCGCCGGGGTAGCGGTCGAAGTCGAAGGCGTCCGCGGCGAGGCGGCGGTGGTGCTCACCGACCGCTGGCCGCGGTAGCAGGTCTGCAGGGGCCGCCGCCGAGCCGATATTGACGTCCCGCGGATAGCGCAACCAGAATGAGCGCAAGCGTCGGCGCGCGAGCGGAGCGCGCCGGGAACGGCGTTCGAACCTCGAGGAGTGCGAGATGGAGACGATGCGAATCGCCATCGTTGCGCCGCCGTGGTTCGCTGTCCCGCCGACGGGCTACGGCGGCATCGAATGGGTCGTGAGCTACCTCGCCGACGGGCTGACCCGGCGAGGGCACGACGTCACGCTGTTCGCTGCCGGGGGTTCGCGCACGGAGGCGCGGCTGGTTTCGACCTTCGCGGAGCCGCCCTCGGCGCTGCTGGGGAACCCGGCGATCGAGGCGCAGCACGTGCTCGCGGCCTACGACCGCTGGCGGGAGTTCGACATCATCCACGACCACACCTTCCTCGGCCCGATCACCGGCGCGGCCGTGCCGGTGCCCGTGGTGCACACGCTCCACGGCCCGGTCACGCCGGAGAATCGCGGCCTCATCCGGGAGCTCGGCCGCCGGCTGCACCTCGTGGCGATCAGCCATCACCAGCGGTCGACGCTGCCGGCCGGGGTGCAGGCGGCCGTCATCCACAACGGCATCGACCCGGCGGCGTTCCCGTTCAGCGACCGGCCGGGCGATTACCTGCTCTTCTGCGGCCGGATCAACCCGGAGAAGGGGCCGGTGCAGGCGATCGAGATCGCGCGGCGCGCCGGCCTGCCGCTGCTCATGGTGGTGAAGATCAACGAGCAGCTCGAGAAAGACTACTGGGAGGCCGAGGTGCGGCCGCGGCTGCGCGGGCTCGATGTCGAGGTGAAGCAGCAGCCGCCGACGGAGGAGAAGCTGCGCGCTTACCGCGATGCGCTGGCCACGCTCTTCCCCATCCAGTGGCCGGAGCCGTTCGGCCTCGTGATGATCGAATCGATGGCGACGGGCACGCCGGTCATCGCCTTCCGGAACGGCTCGGTGCCGGAAGTCATCCAGGACGGGGTCACGGGCATCATCGTCGAGGACATCGACGCGGCGGCGGAGGCGGCCTGGCGGGCGAAGGAGCTCGACCGGCGGGAGTGCCGCCGGCGGGTTGAGCGCCACTTCAGCGCGGCGCTGAACGTCCTCCGGCACGAGCAGCTGTACCGCGCCATCCTCGGCGAGGGCGGCCGGCGGGAGGGTGCGGCCCAGCTGCCGCTCGCGCTCGACGGCTTTGCCGGGCCGGGGGACGGCGCGGGGGCCGAGCGGGCGCGCTAGCCGGCGAAGGGGTCGAGCGGGGCGCGGTAGGCGGCCTGCGCCCCTTCGAAGGTGCCGCCCTGCGCGAGCAGCCCGGCCGCGCCGCCCTGCCGCTCGAGCAGGTCGAGCCCGAAGCGGCCGTATTCATCGCGCACCCACTTTTCGAAGAAGTAGCGGTCGCGCGCCTGCCGGGCCGCATCGTCGTGCACCGTGCGGTGGGCCACGAGGTCGTCGAGGACGTCATCGAGCCCTTCGCCGGAGATGGCGCTGGTGCGGAAGATGGGCGGGGGCGCGGCTTCGCCCGGGCGGGCGAAATCGATGCTGGCGCGGAGGGCGTGGTAGCTCCGCCGGGCGGCGGCGCCGACGTCGCATTTGTTGAGGATGAAGGCGTGGGGCACCTCCATGATGCCCGCCTTCATGAACTGGACCTGGTCGCCGCCGAGCGGCTGGAGGACGAGATAGACGCGGTCGGCGAGCCGTTCGATTTCGACTTCGCTCTGGCCGATGCCGACGGTTTCGACGAAGACGTAGTCGAACAGCCGCTCGAGGAGGCGGACGACGGGGTAGGTGGCGCGCCCCATGCCGCCGAGTTCGCGGTCGGAGGGCTGGCTGCGGAAGAAGAGGCGGCGCTCGCCGACCGGGAAGTGGACGCGGGTGCGGTCGCCGAGGATGGAGCCGCCCGAGCGGTGGGAGGAGGGGTCGATGGCGAGGACGGCGACGGAGGGGGCAGCGTCGCGGGCGGCGAGACGGGCGGCGAGCTGGCCGACGAGGGTGGATTTGCCGCTGCCGGGGGTGCCGGTGAAGCCGGCGACCATGGCGCGCGGGCCGGCGCCGTGGGCTTCGAGGGCGGCGATGGCCGCCGCCTTCTCGGCGACGGCCTCCGGCCGCGTATCTTCGAACAGCCGGACGAGGCGGGCGAGGGGCCACTTGTCGAGGGCGATGGCGCCCTCGATGAGCTGGTCGAGCTCGCTCACCGGGCGCCGGCGCCCGCCTGCGCTTCGACGACGTCCATGATCCGGCTCATCACATCGGCGAGGTCGAAGTCGGCCGGGGTGAAGATCTGCCGGGCGCCGAGCGCGCGGAGCGCCTCGTGGTCGTCCTTCGGGATGATGCCGCCGACGATGACGGGGATGGCGTCGCCGGCGCCGGCCGCGCGGAGGCCTTCGATGACCTGCCGGGTGAGGTCGAGGTGGGAGCCGGAGAGGATGGAGAGGCCGATGACGTCGGCCGCCTCTTCGATGGCGCTCTGGACGATCTCTTCCGGGGTGAGCCGGATGCCGGAGTAGACGACATCGAAGCCGCAGTGGCGGGCGGCGACGGCGATGACCTCGGCGCCGTTCGAATGCCCATCGAGGCCCGGCTTGCCGACGACGATGCGCGGCCGGTGGCCGGTGCGGCGGACGAACTCCTCGGCGCGGCGGCGCACCTCGGCGACACGGTCGCTATCGACGTAGAGGCGCTGGCCTTCGACGCCGGTGGGCGGCCGGTATTCGCCGAAGACGCGGCGGAGGGTATCGGCCCATTCGCCGGTGGTGACGCGGGCGAGGGCGCATTCGATGGAGGGCTCCATCATGTTCTTGCCGGTGCGGGCCGCCTCTTCGAGGGCGGCGAGAGCCGCCTGCACGCGGGCCGGGTCGCGCTTCGCCTTGACAGCGGCGAGCGCTTCGAGGGTGCGGCGCGTCTCGGCTTCGTCGACTTTGAAGATGCCGCCGTCTTCGCCGGTGAGGAGCGGCGAGGGCAGGCCGTCGGTCCAGCGGTTGACGCCGACGATGACGAGTTCGCCGGAGTTGATCTTGCTGACGCGCTCGGACATGGAGCGGACGAGCTGGGATTTGAGGTAGCCGGATTCGACGGCCGCGCGGATGCCGCCCATCGCTTCGATGCGGGCGATCTCTTCGCGGGCCTGCCGCTTCAGCTCTTCGACCTTCGATTCGATGACGATGGAGCCATCGAAGATGTCGGGGTACTCCAGCAGATCGGTTTCGTAGGCGAGGATCTGCTGGAGGCGGAGCGACCACTGCTGGTCCCACGGGCGGGGGAGGGAGAGCGCTTCGTTCCAGGCGGGGAGCTGGAGGGCGCGGCAGCGGGCCTTGCGGGAGAGGGTGACGCCGAGCGCTTCGATGAGGATGCGCCAGGCGTTGTTCTCCGGCTGCTGCTCGGTGAGGCCGAGGGAGTTGACCTGGACGCCGTAGCGGAAGAGCCGCTGCTTCGGGTCCTGCACGCCGTAGCGGTCGCGGGTGATTTCGTCCCAGAGCTCGACGAAGGCCCGCATCTTGCACATCTCTTCGATGAAGCGGATGCCGGAGTTGACGAAGAAGGAGATGCGCCCGACGACGTCGGGGAAGCGGTCGGGGGCGACGGCGCCGCGCTCGCGGATGGTATCGAGGACGCCGATGGCGTTCGCGAGGGCGAAGGCGAGCTCCTGCACGGGGGTGGCGCCGGCTTCCTGCAGGTGGTAGCTGCAGATGTTGGAGGCGTTCCACTTCGGCAGGTGGTCGAGGCAGTACTCGTACATTTCCGCGATGAGGCGGAGGCTGGCCTCGGGCGGGAAGATGTAGGTGCCGCGGGCGAGGTATTCCTTGATGATGTCGTTCTGGGTGGTGCCCTGCAGCTTGCGGACGTCTTCGCCGCGCTCCCGGGCGACGCCGATGTAGAGGGCGAGCAGCCACATCGCCGTCGCGTTGATGGTCATCGAGGTGTTCATCTCCGCGAGGGGGATGCCCTCGAAGAGCTGGTGCATGTCGTCGATGGTGTTGATGGGGACGCCGACCTTGCCGACCTCCGGGAGGGCGAGGGGGTGGTCGGAGGAGTAGCCCGTCTGGGTGGGGAGGTCGAAGGCGACGGAGAGGCCGGTCTGGCCGGCGGCGAGGTTCTTCCGGTAGAGGGCGTTGGAGGCGGCGGCGCTGGAGTGGCCGGCGTAGGTCCGGAAGATCCACGGCCGGTCGGTCGTGGGGTTGCCTTCGGCGTCGTAGAGGCGGTGGGGCAGGCGCTGCGCGGGGGCCTGCCCGGGGTCGGTTGGTGAGCTCACGCCACCCCTCCGGGTTCGGGTTTCGGGGCGCCGGCGCGGGCGGCCTGCGGGGGGAGGGCGCCGCGGCGGCGAATCTGCGTCGTATGGTACAGGGTTCGGCGCGAATATCCGAACGGCCCGTTTGGCCATCGGCGTATTGCGATGCGGCGGCGGCGTGCGCTGTCGGCCAACAGCAGCGCGGGGCGGGGGAGTGGTCCCCCGCCCCGCGGCGGTGTGGGTGCTGACGAAGCTGGCCGGCCTAGCCGAGCTTCTTGATCTCTTCGATGAGCGCCGGGACGACCTTCTTGTAGTCGTCGATGATGGCGTACTTGGCGGCCTTCACCATGTTGGCGTCGGGGTCCTTGTTGATGGCCACGATATTCTTCGAGCCGGCCATGCCTGCCATGTGCTGGCTGGCGCCGGAGATGGCGACGGCGATGTAGAGGTTCGGCGAGACGACCTTGCCGGTGAGGCCGACCTGCTGGCTGGGCGGATACCAGCCGAGGTCGCAGGCGGCGCGGCTGGCGCCGGTGGCGCCCTTCAGCAGGGCGGCGAGCTCTTCGAGCATCTTGAAGCCGGAGGGGTCGCCGAGGCCGCGGCCGCCGGAGACGACGACCGGGGCATCTTCGAGCCGGATGCCGGTGCTCTCGGCCTTCTGGACGCCGAGGACCTTGACGCGGGCTTCGCCGGCGACGTCGATGGTGCTCACGCTGCCGCTGCGGGAGGCATCGGGCGCGAGGGCATCGAACGACTTCGCCTTCACGGTGGCGATGGCGGGCGCGTTCTTGAAGGAGACCTCGGCGCGGGCGTTGCCGCCGTAGCAGGCGCGGGTAGCGATGAGCTTGCCGCCGGTGTACTTCAGGTCGACCGTCTCCATGGAGACGGCGGTGCCGAGGGCGAAGGCGAGCATCGGGCCGAGGTCGCGGCCGAGGGCCGTCTGGCCCATGAGGACGATATCGGCGCCGGACTGCTGGAGGGCGGCCTGGACGGCCGGGAGGTAGACCTCGGCGAGCGCGCCCTGGAGGGCGGGGTTGGTATCGGCGATGGCGGCATCGGCGCCGAGGGCGATGAGCTCCTTGCCGAGCGCGTCGCTGCCGGCGATGAAGGCGGTGACGCTGCCGGCGCCTTCGCCGGCGAGCTTGCGGGCCGCGCCGAGGAGCTCGCCCGAGATGGGGGCGAGGGCCCCCTCGTTGGCTTCTGCGATGACCAGGATTCCTGCCATGGTTCGGTGCTCCTCCTTAGATCAGCTTCGCGGCCCGGAGCTTCTGGGCGAGGTTGCGGGCCTTCTCTTCGGGCGAATCGCCTTCGATGATCTCGACGTTGCTCTCGACCTTCGGGACGTAGAGCGCTTCGAGGACGAGGGCGCGGTTCTCCTTGCCCATCTCGCCGGCGATGCCGAGGTCGTTCGCGCTCCAGACCTGCACGGTCTTCTTGGCGGCGAGCATGATCTGGCGGAGCTGCGGGTAGCGGGGTTCGCCGAACTCGTTGGAGACGGAGACGACGGCGGGCAGCGGCGTTTCGACCGTCTGGAAGCCGTCTTCGAGGACGCGCTCGACCTTGAGGCCGGCGCCGTTCTTTTCGATCGCCTTGGCGACGGTGACGCAGGGCACGCCGAGGTACTGGGCGATGCCGAGCGGGACGACGCCCATGTCCCAGTCGGCGGCGGCGCGGCCGGTGAGGACGAGGTCGGCGCCGCCGAGCTTCTGGATGGCGGCGGCGAGGGCCTTCGCGGTCTGGAAGTTGTCGATGTCCTCGAACTCGGGCCCGGTGATGAGGACGCCCTCATCGGCGCCCATGGCGAGCGCGTGCTTGATGGCGTCGCGGGCGGAATCGGGGCCGAGGCTGATGACGGTGACCTTGCCGCTGCCGGCGGCTTCCTTCAGCCGGAGGGCGGCCTCGGTGGCCTGCGGGTCGTACGGGTTGACGACCGGCGCGATGCCCTGGGCGGGGATCACCTTCTTGGCGGCTTCATCGACTTTGAACGATGCGGCCGGCGTCTCGGGGTCGGGGATTTGCTTGACACAAACGACGATGTTCACGCGGCGTTCCTTGCCTCCTGCGCGTTGCCGGTCCTCGTGCGGGGGTGCGGGCCGGGGCGATTCCTGCAGTGAATTGGGGCAAACCCGCAGCAATGTACCACACCGGGGAAGATTGTGAAATATCGCACCAATGCTGGCCGGGCAGCCAGCGGGCGGGCCGCGGCGGGCGGCCGGGAAACATGAACGTCATGGCCCGGCAATGTGTTCGAAACCCGGATGAAATCGGCGGGAAACTGCCCGTTCCTACCGTTGCGCACATCCGGCGGCTGCGGCCCGCGGGGCCCCGGGCTGCATGCGCCGGCATCTCAGCGGTGCCGCCTGGCACCGGAACGAACGGGGGTTCATCCGCATGGAGAGGCGCACCTGGCTGCGCAGACTGCACCGGCCGCTCGGGATCCTGGGCGGCGCCATCCTCGCCATGGCCGCCATCTCGGCGGCGGCCGCGCAGGAGCCGACGACCGAAGAGACGGTGGCCGACCTGGTCTCCGCGCTCGATACGACCTGGCTCCTCGTGGCCGGCTTCCTCGTGTTCTTCATGCAGGCCGGCTTCGCGATGCTCACCGGCGGCTTCGTCCGCTCGAAGAACACCGCGAACATCCTCATGAAGAACATGATCGACGCCTGCGTCGGCGGCCTCCTCTTCTGGGCCGTCGGCTACGGGTTCGCCTACGGCACGTCCAGCTCGGCGAACGGGTTCATCGGCTGGGGCGACTTCTTCTACGACACGTACGAGGGCTTCGCCGGCTGGTTCTTCCAGTTCGCGTTCGCGGCGGCGGCAGCCACCATCGTCGCCGGTTCGCTCGCCGAGCGGCTGAAGTTCAGCGCCTACCTCGTCTACACCGTCGTCATCACGGGCTTCATCTACCCGGTGGTAGTCCACTGGGCGTGGGATGCGAACGGCTGGCTGACGGCCTTCAAGGAGGACCCGGCCGACCTGTTCCTCGCGAACGGCTACATCGACTTCGCCGGCTCCGGCGTGGTCCATATGGTCGGCGGCTGGGCCGGCCTGGTGGGCGCGGCGCTGCTCGGGCCGCGGCTCGGCAAGTACGGCCCCGGCAAGCAGGTGAACGCCATCCCGGGCCACAACATCAGCATCGCCACGCTCGGCATGTTCATCCTCTGGTTCGGCTGGTACGGCTTCAACCCGGGCTCGACGCTGGCGCTCACCGGCGGCGGCGCGGAGCTGGCGGCGAAGGTGGCGGTGAACACGACCCTGGCCGCGGCGGCGGGCGGCGTCTCGGCCGTCCTCTACTCGAAGATCCTCACCACCCGCTACGACCCGGGCCTGCTCATCAACGGCATCCTCGCCGGCCTCGTCTCCATCACGGCGCCCTGCGCGACGGTGGACCCGTGGGCGGCGGTCGTCATCGGCGCCATCGGCTCGCTCGTGATGTACGGCGCGGTGCTGCTGCTCGATGTGATCCGCGTCGATGACCCGGTGGGCGCGTTCCCGGTGCACGGGGCCGCCGGCCTCTGGGGCGTCATCGCCGTCGGCCTGTTCTCGACGCAGGCCGGTATCGAAGGCGCTGGCTATGCGGAGCCGTCGAAGTACGGCCTGCTGGTCGGCGGCGGCTTCGAGCAGCTCGCGGCGCAGCTGGTGGGCGCGGCCTCGATCATCGCCTGGGTGGTGGTGACGGCCTTCATCCTCTTCTTCGGCATCAAGATGACGATCGGCCTCCGCGTGCCGCCGGAGGAGGAAGAGAAGGGGCTCGACCTGCTGGAGCACGGCCTCGATTCGTACCCGGACTTCGGGCCGACGGGGCCTGGCATCTTCAGCCCGGGCGCCTAGCGCATTCGCGAACGGGATAGACTCTCCCCGGGGCCGGCCGGCCCGGCTCCGGGGACCACGAGAGAAGGAAGGCAGATGTCATGAAGCGCATCGATGCGATCATCCGCCCCTCGCGCCTGCCCTTCGTGCGCGAGGCGCTCGAGGAGCTCGGCTACGGCGGCATGACCGTGGCCGAAGTGAAGGGCCACGGCAAGCAGCGCGGCATCACCGAGCAGTGGCGCGGCCGCGAATACAAGGTGGAGTACCTCTCCAAGGCCTGGGTGCTCATCGTGGTGAACGACCAGGACCTGCAGAAGGTCATCACCGCCATCGTGGAGAACGCCCGCACCGGCGAAATCGGCGACGGCAAGATCTTCGTCTCCGATGTCATCGACGTGATCCGGGTGCGGACGAACGAGCGGGGCGCCGCCGCCGTCTGAGCCTGGCGCAAATCGACCCGCGACGGGGGCCGCGCACGTTGCGCGGCCCCCGTTGTTTGCGCCCGGCCGGGAAATGCGCCCGTAACATCCGCGCAAATCGGCCGAAACGGCGGGCGGCCACAATCGGGCCAATGCAGGCCCATCTGACGCGGATGCGGGGCGGGGAGGCGACCCGGTGCCGGCGCTGACGCTCGAGCCCTTCCGGCGGCGGGTCGAACAGCTGCGCGACGCCTGGGCGGAGCGGCGGGCGCTGCGGGGCATCGCCGGCGCGCACGACCGGGCTTCGCAGGCGGCGCTGCTGCGCACCCTCCATGGCTGGGCGGCCGAGGCGGCGGCCGATATCCGCGCCGTGTACGGGGCGGCGCTTCCGGTGCAGGTGAGCCCGCTGCCGCCGGGCGAGGAGGCGGCTGCCTTCACCGTCAGCGTCGCGCGCGATTACACGCTCACCTTCGCGCTGGTGGAGCGGCGGCGGATGGGCGGCCCGCGCTGGCACATCGCGGTGACGCTGAGCACGGCCGGGCCGCGGGGAGCGGCGGTGGCCGCCGGGCCGGAGCGCCGGAACGGCCAGTGGACGCGCGCCCGGCTGGAGGACCTGCTGCTCTCGCTGCTCGGCGCCTACGAACGGGACCGCTCGGAGGGGCAGGGGCCGGCGGCCTAGCGGGCCGGCGCGCGCTCGAGAATCTCTGCCACGCAGCGGAGGCCGGATTCGACGGCGCCCTGGATCCAGCCGTGCGCGAGGGAGGCGTGCTCGCCGGCGAAGTGGAGCCGCCCCTCCGGCGCGATGATGTGGCGGTAGAGGTGGGTCTGCTGGCCGGGCTCGAAGAGGGCGTACGCGCCGCCGGCGAACTCGTCCTGGTGCCACACCTTGCTGGCCCCGAGTTCGAACTCCTGCCGCACGGCCGGGTGGATGACCTCGACGTTTTCGATCGCCTGGGCGAGCCGCTCATCGGGGGCGAGGGTGCCCCAGCGGCGCGCGTCTTCCGCCCACGTATAGCTGGCGAGGAGGATGCCCCGCCCGCCCGGCGCGCCGCCTGCCGGGTAGTAGATCGTCCGCACCGGCAGGTCGGTGACCGAGCCGCCGCCGGCGATGCCGTCGTCCTCCTCCCAGAAGCGGCGGCGGCACTGGAAGAAGATCTTGGTGGCTGCATCGTAGGAGAGGGTGCGGATGGCGCGCTGCTTGCCGCGGCTGAGCGCGGGCGTGATTTCGATGTGGCGGAGGAGCGAGAACGGGATGGTGATGACGGCGCGGTCGGCGGTGAACGTGTGCTCGCCGGCGACCGTCCGGCAGCGGACCTGCACACCCTCCTGCGACTGGTGGATGGCGATGACGCGCATGCCGTAGCGGACGGCATCGCCGAGCGGGGCGAGGAACGCGCGGGGCAGGCGGTCCATCCCGCCGGGGATGGTGACGACGTCGGTGAACCAGCGGCCGGCCTCTTCGCGCAGCACTTCGAGGAAGGCGCTGTTCATGAACGGCTCCATGTGGGTGAGGAGCCCCCAGAGCTCGATGGCGCCCTGCGACCAGCCGCGGGATTCGAGGAACTCGGCGAGCGAGTACTGGTCGTATTCGCTGGCGACTTCCTCCCAGCCGAGCGCGCCGTGCCGTTCGATGGTGGCGAGGAGGGGCGCGATCTCCCGCTCCCAGCGCTGGCCGATGGGGAGGTCGGTCTCGCCGGGCTGGAGTTCGAAGTCGCCGGCGTGGCGGGCCGAATCGAACTCGCCCCGGCGGATGCGCTCGCCGCCGAAGGCGACGTAGGTGCGCGGGTTCTCCATCACGAAGGGGACGGTTTCGAGGCCGAATCGCTCGACGTAGCGGAGGACGAGGTCGTGCGCGCGGGGGATGCGCATGGCGCCGGCTTCGCCGTAGAGGCCGTCGGAGAAGGGCTCGCGGAAGGTCTGGATGCGGCCGCCAACGCGCGGCTGGGCTTCGAGGATGGTGACGGCGAACCCGCGGCGGCGGAGTTCGTAGGCGGCGGCGAGCCCGGCCATGCCGGCGCCGAGGACGAGGACGTGCTCGCTGGCCGCCGGGGCGGGCGCCGGGTCGCCGGCGAGGTCGCGGAGCCGTTCGGGCGGGATGCTCATGCGGCGCGCAGGCTACCACAGGGGCGGATGGCCGGGGGAGGGGCCGCTCAGCCGCGGACGAGTTCGAGGAAGCGGTCCACATCCAGCTCCATCGCCCGGATGAGCGCGCGCAGCGTCCCCGGGCGCAGCTCGCGGTGGGCGGGGATGACGAGGATCACGGCCTTGCCGTCGTGCACGTAGACGAGGTGGGAGCCAGACTGCCGGTCCAGCCGCCAGCCCAGCTGCTCCGCGACACGCGCCACGTCGCGCGCGGAGAACCCCGCGAGCCGGCTCACGCGGCGGTCGCGGAGGGGGCGGCGATGACGGCGGTCTCGACGACGAGCGGCGCCCCCTCGGCGGCGAGGTCGCGGAGCGCGTCAGCGACCGCTGCGGCGACCAGGTCGGGCGTCTCGGCGAGCGGCGCGCGGCCGTGCGCGGCGGCGGTTTCGAGCCAGGCGCTCGCGGCCGCGGCGGCGTCTGCGAGGGCGGCCTCGCGGGTGGGGCCTTCGGCGACGGCCCCGGGCAGGGAGGGGCAGACCGCGGTGTACCAGCCATCGGCACTGCGCGCGAGGACCACCGTGAAGGCCGGGGGCATGGTGCGCAGGCTACCACAGGGGCGGATGGCCGGGGGAGGGGCCGCTCAGCCGCGGCCCATCAGGCGGCGGGCGATGCGCTCGGCGGCGGCGCGGTCGCCGGGCGCCAGCTCGCCATCGAGCACCATCGCGCCGAGCTGCCGCTTGATGACGCCGATCCACGGCCCGGGCGGCCGGTCGAACATCCGCACGAGGTCGTCGCCGCTGAGCGGGCTTTCGGCGCGTATCGCCTCGGCCTCCTCCTGCTCGGCGCGGAGGCAGGCGGCTTCGAGCGCGTCGTGGTAGGCGGTGTCGTCGTAGGTGTGGCTGGCGTTGTCGGCGCGCTTCAGGGCGAGGAGGTCACGCCAGCGGCCGCCCAGCTTCGCCATGAACCGGCGGACGGCGCGGCGGTCGGCCGGGTCCGGGCGCTCCATGTGGCGGCGGACGAGGAGGACGACGACGTGGGCATCGGCGCGGCCGAAGCGGAGCCGCTCGAGCAGCGCCTCCGCCAGCTCGGCGCCGACGACTTCGTGGCGGTAGAAGCCCCACTCGCCGTTCGGCTTGGTGTGGCGGACGGCCGGCTTGCCGAGGTCGTGGAGGAGGGCGGCCCAGCGGCGGATGCGGCGGTTTTCCGGGTCGACGGCGATGGCGTCGACGGTGGCGAGGGTGTGGCCCCAGACGTCGAAGCGGTGGAAGCGGTTCTGTTCGCAGCCGGGCATGCCGGCCAGCTCCGGCAGCGCGAAGGGGAGCGCGCCCGTGTCCCGGAGCGCTTCGAGGCCGGCGGCCGGCGCGCGCCCCTGCAGGAGCTTGTCGAGCTCCGCCGTGATGCGCTCCTGCGAGAGCGCGGCGATGAGGTGGGCCGTCTCGCGCATGCCGGCCGCGGTGGCCGGGTCGAGCCGGAAGCCGAGCTGGCTGACGAAGCGGACGCCGCGGAGGATGCGGAGGGGGTCTTCGCGGAACCGTGCGGCGGGCTCGCCGACGGCGCGAATGATGCCGGCGCGGAGGTCGGCTTCGCCGCCGAAGAGGTCGAGCCACTCGCCGGTGTGGGCGTTCTCGGCGAAGGCGGTGATGGTGAAATCGCGGCGGGCGAGGTCTTCTTCGATGCTGCGGCCGAAGGTGACATCCGGCCAGCGGCTGCCGGGGGCGTAGCTGTCGCCGCGGAAGGTGGTGATTTCCACCCATTCGCCTTCGAGCAGGACGCCGATGGTCCCGAACCGCTTGCCGACGGTGGTGACGCGGGCGCCGAGCCCCCGGGCGATCGCCTCGACCTCGTCGGGGAGGGCGTCGGTGGCGTAGTCGATGTCGTGCGAGGCGATGCCGAGGAGGCGGTCGCGGAGGGCGCCGCCGACGAGCCAGAGCTGGCGGCCGCGGGCGCGGAAGGCCTCGCGGAGGGCGGCGTGGGTCGGCTCCATGGTCTCGATTGTCTGGCCGGGGCCGCGGGCCTGTCGAACCTTTCTCCATGGAGGGATTTGGGGAGAACCCTGAGTGCCGCCCAACGGCGGGGCGCGGTACATTGGGGCAGCTGGCCGCCCCGGGCTCCGGCGCGCCGGCGGAGGGGACCACCCCCGGGAGCCCCGGCAGGTTTCGCGTGGATGAATCGCCGCTCAGCGGCACACCCGCCGAGATGACGCGCCGGTACCTGGCGCTCGCGGCGGAGTACGAGCAGTTCCGCTTCCACATGCCGGATGCGCTGCTGGAGATGGAACTGCCCTCGATGCGCGTCACCTACCTGAACGCCATCGCGCGGGCGCTCCTCGGCTACACCGTCGAGGACATGCTCGGCGGCATCTACGGCTGGCAGCTGCTGGAGCAGGAGAGCCTGCAGCGCGCCATCGCCCTGAGCGAAGAGAGCCTCGCCCGGCAGGTGCGCAAAGGGCTGCCCTACGAGCGGCGGCCCGGCCAGTACGTCAGCCGCTACACGGTCATCCGGAAGGACGGCATCCGCGTGCCCGTCGAGGCGCAGGGCGCCTTCATCGTGGACGAGCGCGGCGTGCCGACGGGCGCGCGCTTCATCTTCCGCGACATCACCGAACGGGTGGTGCGGGAGCGGGAACACGCCCGCCTGGCGGCCATCGTCGAATCGGCGGAGGACGCCATCATCAGCCGCGACCTCGAGGGCCGCATCCTCAGCTGGAACCGGGGCGCCGAGCGGCTCTACGGCTGGACTGCGGCCGAGATGGTGGGCCGCACCGCGGACATGGTCGCGGCGCCGGGTGCTGAGTCCGAGGTAGCGGAGCTGCTGGAGCGGGTGAAGCGGGGCGAACACCTCCACCTGACGACCCGGCGGCGCCGGCGCGACGGCACCGTGTTCGATATCGAGCTCTCGCTCTTCCCGGTGCGCGATGAGCACGGCGAGGTCACGGCCGTCGGCGGCATCGCGCGCGACATCTCGGAGCCGCTGCGGGTCGCGCAGGAGCTGGAGCGGACCAACCGGCTGCTCGCCGCGCTCACCCGGGCGCAGTCGGACTTCATCCGGGAGGGGGAGCCCTCGGGCGTCTTCCAGGCGCTGCTCGACCTCTTGCTGGAGCTGACGGAGAGCGAATACGGCTTCATCGGCGAGGTGCTGCGGAAGCGTGACGGGAGCCCCTACCTGCGGCTGCAGGCGCTCGTCTTCCCCGGGACGGACCAGGCGCAGGCCATCATGGCCGACTCCATGCCGGCCGGGTTCGCCTTCGACAACCTCGCGACGCTCTTCGGGCACACGCTGCGGACGGGCGAGCCGGTGATTTCGAACGAGCCGGCGGGCGACCCGCGGGCCGGCGGGACGCCGCCCGGCCACCCCGAGCTGCGCAGCTACCTCGGCGTGCCGATCGCGAGCCGGGGCGAGCTGGTGGGCATGGTCGGCCTCGCCAACCGGCCCGGCGGCTACTCCGAAACGGCAGTCGAATTCCTCCGGCCGCTGGTGACGACCTGCGCGACGCTCATCGAGGCGCTCCGCTCGGAACGGCAGCGCGAGGAAGAGCGGTGCCGCCTCGAGATGGCGCTCGAACGCTCCGAGATCTCGCTCTGGGAGTGGGACGTCGCGGCGGACACGATTACGGCCTTCGCCGGCGACCGGGAGGGGCTCCAGCCGTCGAACCCGACGACGGTGGGCTGGCTCGAACGGGTCCACCCGGAGGACCGCGCGGCGGTGGAGCGCGCCTTCCGCGCGCACGCCACGGGCGAGACGGATCACATCGAAGTCGAGCACCGCTACCTGATGCCGGGCGGCACGTGGGCGTGGACGCTTTCGCGCGGCCGCATCGTCGACCGGGGCCCGCGCGGGGAGCCGCTGCGGGCGGTCGGCACCTTCCTGAACATCAGCTCGCGGAAGGAGGCGGAGCTGGAGCGGGCGCGGCTGGAGCTGCAGATGCGGCAGGCGCAGAAGCTGGAGAGCCTCGGCGTGCTGGCGGGCGGCATCGCCCACGATTTCAACAACCTGCTCACGGCGGTGCTCGGCAACCTCTTCCTCCTGCGGCAGGCGCTGCCGGACGACCCGGCGCTGCGGGAGCTCGTCGACGACGCGAGCCACGCCGCCGAGCGGGGCGCCGAGCTGGTCCGGCGGCTGCTCGCCTTCGGCCGGCCGGATATCGACCAGCCGGACATCGTCGACCTCGATGCGCTCATCGCGGACGCGGCGGCGCTCGCGCGGCCGATGGTCGAGCCGACGGTCCGGCTCGTCATCCGCCGGTCGCGGGAGGCGGGCCGGGTGAAGGGGTCGGCCTCGGCGCTGTCGCAGGTGCTCGTCAACCTCTTCGTGAACGCGCGGGATGCGATGCCGGGCGGCGGCGTCATCACCGTCACCCGGGCGGCCACCGACCTCGGCAGCCGCCGCCGGTGGGCGCCGCCGGAGCTGCCGCGGGGGCGCTACCACGTCATCGCCGTGCGGGATACGGGCACCGGCATCCCGCCGGAGCTCCTCGAGAAGATCTTCGACCCCTTCTTCACGACGAAGCCGATCGGGAAGGGTTCCGGGCTCGGGCTGCCGACGGCGCTGGCGATCGCGCGGGCGCACGGCGGCTGGCTCTCGGCGGAGAGTTCGCCCGGCCGGGGGAGTACGTTCCGGCTCCTGCTGCCCGCGCTCGAAGGCCCGGCCGCGGGCTGAAGCTGCCGCCGCCGGCTGCTACAGTTCGGCCATGCGCGTCGGCCTCATCTCCGATACCCACATCCCGGAAGCGCGGTACGAACTCTGGCCGCAGGTGTTCGATGCCTTCCGCGGCGTCGACTGCATCCTCCACGCGGGCGACATCCACGACCTCGTCGTCATCGACCAGCTGCACGACATCGCGCCGACGTGGGCGGCCCGGGGCAACGGCGAGGACGGCTCGGGCGGCCGGCCGATCCAGCCGGACCACCCCCGCCTGCGCGAATCGTGGCTGCTGAACCTCGACGGCCTGAAGGTCGGCCTCGTCCACGATGTGCCGATCCCGGAGTACCCGCCCCACCTGACGCTGGAGCGGGCGCTGAAGCGGTACTTCGGCACCACCGAGCTGGACGTGCTCGTCTACGGCGATACGCACGTGGAGGCGATCAACACCATCAACGGCATCCTCTGCGTGAACCCGGGCTCGCCCACCTACCCGCACAATCTCGAGACGCAGTACGGCACGATCGGCTTCCTCGAAATCAGCGGCGGGCGGGCCGAGGCGACCATCTGGCAGATCACGGACGACGGCATCGCGCCGTTCGACTGGAACCGCTGGAAGCGGCCGTGGTAGCCGCCGGTCAGTCGACCGGGGCGCTCTTCGCGAGGATGACCGGCACGGGCGAAAGGCGGGCGACGCCGAGGGCGGTGCTGCCGGCGATGAGGTGGCGGCGGGCGCTGTGGCCGTGGGTCGCGCTGGCGACGGCATCGGCGCCGAGCTCGCGGGCGGCGTCGATGATCGCGGTATCGATGCCGGCCCCGGGCGGGACGACCGGGATGTGGTAGGCGGTTTCGATGCCGGCGGGCAGCCGCGGCCGGAGCGCCTCGAGCGCGGGCAGGGTGCGGTGCTTCGCCTCGGCCTCCGTCTCCATCGCGCGCATGACGGCGACTTCGAGCAGGGTGACCCGGACCTTGCCGGGCTGCAGCAGCGGCGCGAGGGCGGGGAAGATGCTACGCGCATCGGGCGAGCCGTCGGTGGTGATGAGGAGGTGATAGGGGCCGTCGTGCGCGGGCACCGGCGGGCAGCCGGTCAGCGTCATGACGGGCACCCCGGCCGAACCGACGACGCCCATGGTGACGCTCCCGAAGACGGCGTGGCGGATAGCGCCAGTCCCGCGCGAAGCCATCGCGATGAGCGCCGCGCCGAGGTCGGCAGCCGCCCGGCGGATCGCCGTCGGCACGTCTTCGCCCCAGCGCCGTTCGATGACGAGCGGTTCGCCGGCTGCGCCGTGCGCAGCGAGGGCGGCCCGCAGCCCCTCCTCCCAGCGGCTGCGGACCTCGGCGACCGCCTGCGCGAGCCGCTCGGCCACGACGCCCGCGGCGTCGGAACGGGGATCGAGAACGCGCGCGAGCCGGAGGTCGGCGCCGATGGCGGCGGCCAGCCGCGCGGCGTGGGGCAGGATGCAGAGCGAGCGCTCGGAGCCGTCGGTGGTGACGAGGATGTTCATCGCGGCTCATTGTAGATGGCAGTCCGGCGTTGGGCGTTGGCGGGATGCCGCGGGCTCGCCGCCTTCGGCAGGATGCCGCGGGCTGGCCGCCCGCGGCGGGGGAGGGAAGGCCCGTAGTCGCGGGGCTCCGTCCCCGCGGGGCGCCGTGCGCCCAACGGATGTTCCGGGAACCGGGAGGCGGGAAGCGGGAGGCGGGAACTGGGAGGCGGGAACCGGAAACTGGGAAGCGGGAGACGGGAACGGGGAGGCGGGAGGGCGCGTGAATTCGGAGGTCGGGGTGGGCCTCGCCGGCCCTCCGCGGGGACGGAGCCCCGCGGCTACGGAGTTCGGAGTTCGGAGACGGGAGCGAGGAAGGAGTATCAACCTCCAACCTCCAACCTCCCCCTCTCCCGCTACCTCCCCACGCGCACGGGCTCGCGCGGGAGCTCGCCGCGGACGAGCGGGGCGAACAGCGCGGCGAACTCGGCGGGGACGAGCCGTTCGGGCCAGCCGAGCAGCTCATCGAGCGTGAACCAGCGGTAGCGCTGGAGGAACGTCCGCTCCTCCTCCAGGTGGCGGGAGGTATCGACTTCGAACGCGGGGCAGCGGACGAGGTAGTAGCTCTCGCGCTGGCGGATGAGCCGGTCGCCCCAGCGGAACGACTGGTCGCGCACCCAGACGCAGGGCCCGACCTCGGCCGCGGCCAGGCCGGTCTCTTCGAAGAGTTCGCGGCGGAGAGCGTCGAGCTCCGTCTCCCCCGGTTCGAGGCCGCCGCCCGGCGTGATCCAGAACACGCGCGAAGGGTCGCCCGGCGCGTGGATGCGGAAGAGGAGCGTGCGGCCGCGGTCGTCGAGGATGACGGCGCGGGCCGCGAGCCGCGGCGGAAGGTCCTCCATGCCACCAGCGTAGCGGGGAACGGGGAACGGGGAACGGGGGATGCCGCGGGCTGGCCGCCCGCGGCGGGGGATGGCTCGCCGCCTTCGGCGGCATCGCCGCGGGATGCCGGCGCTCCGCGCCGGCGGTGGAGGGGCGGGAACGGGAAACGGGAAGCGGGAGGCGGGAGACGGGAAGCGGGAGGCGGGAAGCGGGAAACGGGGAACGGGAACCGGGAGACGGGAAGCGGGAGGCGGGAGGGCGCGTGAATTCGACGGTCGGGGTGGGCCTCGCCGGCCCTCCGCGGGGACGGAGCCCCGCGGCTACGGAGTTGGGAGTTCGGAGACGGGAGACGGGAAGCGGGAAGCGGGAGGCGGGAAGCGGGAGGCGGGGAACGGGGAACGGGGAACGGGGAACGGGGAACGGGGAACGGGGAACGGGGAACGGGGATGGAGCATCAACCTCCAACCTTCAACCTTCAACCTCTATCCTGAGCAGCTGCGAAGTACCACAATGGCGCGCATGACCCGGGCCCGGCTCGTCGCGATCCTGGCGCTGCTCCTCGTGGCGCTCGGCATTTCGCTCGGCGCGTGCGGCGGCGATTCGGCCGGGACGCCGGCCGCGCCGACGCCGGCGCCGGCGACCGACACCCCTGCGGCGAGCCCGACGCCGCAGCCCACCGCCGCCCCTTCGCCCGCGGTCCGCGGGACGCCGGGGTGCGGGCGCGCGCTCCCGGCCGACCTGAAGGCGGGCGAGACGACCAGCCGCGTCCTCCAGTCGGCGAACCGCACGCGCACCTACCTCGTCTACGCGCCGCCCTCTGCCGGCCCGGCGAGCGCGCCGATGCCGCTCGTCCTCAACTTTCACGGGCTCGGCAGCACCGGCGCGCAGCAGCACGTCTACGGCGGCTGGGTGCCCATCGCCCAGCGTGAGGGCTTCGTCGTCGTCAGCCCGAACGGCGTCGACAACTCGTGGCTCATCAGCGCGGGGCTCGATGACCTCCAGTTCGTGCGCGACCTCGTGGCGGCGCTCGGCAACGAGCTCTGCCTCGACCCGGCGCGCGTCTACGCGACGGGGATGTCGAACGGCGGCTTCATGTCGACGACCCTCGCCTGCCGGGCGAGCGACCTCATCGCCGCGATCGCGCCGGTGGCCGGCCAATCGCCGCCGGGGCCGGGCTGCAGCGACCGCCCGGTGCCGATGATCTCGTTCCACGGGACGGCCGACGCCGTCGTCCCGTATGACGCGGGCACGATCAACGCCGGGTCGTTCTCCGGCAGCCCGTTCGCGGGGGTCCCGGCGGTTCAGGCCGAGTGGGCGAAGCACAACGGCTGCGACGGCAGCGCACCGGCCGAGACGCGCATCGCCGCCGACGTGACGAAGGTGGAGTACGCGGGCTGCGCGGCGCCGGTGGTGCACTACCGGGTCGAAGGCGGCGGCCACACGTGGCCGGGCGCGCCGGCGGTGCCGCGGCTCGGGCCGACGGCGACGTCGATCAGCGCGAGCGAGCTGGCGTGGGCATTCTTCCGGGCGAACCCGATGCGGTAGCCGGCCTTCAGCCGTAGACCGCGCGGCCGCCGGCCCCGGCATCGCCGCGGGCCTGGCGGAGGTCCTCCGCGGCGCGGGCAGCGAGCGCGACGGCATCGCCCGAGACGGTGATCATCCGGTAGCCCGCGGCGGCGTGCTTGGCGGCGAGCGCCGCGTTGGCGTGGATGCCGGCCGTGATGCCGCGCTCCCGGCAGGCCGCGGCGATGCGCAGCCGGGCTTCTTCGAAGGCGCCGTCGTTGTCCATCCGCGGCGGGAGGCCGAGCGTGATGCTCAGGTCGGCCGGCCCGACGTAGACGGCGTCGATGCCGGGGACGGCGAGGATCTCATCGAGCCGGTCGAGCGCCTGGCGGGTTTCGATCATCGGGATGCAGGCGATTTCGCGGTTCGCCCCGGCGAAGTAATCGGCGCCGGCGTAGTAGGCGGCGCGCGTCGGGCCGTAGCTGCGGAAGCCCTCGGGGTAGTAGCGGCAGGCGCCGACGGCAGCGAGCGCCTCCTCCGGCGAGTTCACCATCGGGACGATGACGCCCATCGCGCCGGCATCGAGCACTTTGCCGATGATGCCGGGTTCGTTCCAGGGCACGCGCACGAAGGGGATGGTGGGCGTGCCGCCGATGACCTGCAGCATGGCGACTGCGGCCGGGTAATCGATGACGCCGTGCTGCATATCGATGCAGAGCCAATCGAAACCCTGGTGGGCCATCACCTCGGCAGTGAAGGTATTGGCGATGGAGAGCCAGCCGCCGTAGGTCACGTCGCCGGCGGCCCAGCGCTGCTTCACGGTGTTGATGCGCACGGTTCAGTGCCTCCCGGGGGTTCAGGGCCGCGCCTGGAGCACGGCGGGGTTGACGCAGGCGGGCGGGGTGCGCCCGGTGAGCACGGCGACGAGGTTGCGCACGGCCAGGTCGCGCATCGCCGCGCGCGTCTCGACCGTCGCCGAGCCGATGTGCGGCAGGACGATGACGTTCTCCATCGCGAGCAGCGGCTCATCGGCGGCGGGCGGCTCGGGGTCGAGCACATCGAGGGCCGCGCCGGCGATGGCCCGGCTGGCGAGCGCCTCGCGGAGGGCGGCCTGGTCGACCACCGGCCCGCGCGAGGTGTTGATCAGCCACGCGGTGGGCTTCATCCGGGCGAGTTCAGCGGCGCCGATGAGGTGGTGCGTCGACGGGTCGAGGTTGACGTGGAGCGAGACGACGTCGGCCAGTTCGAGCAGCTCATCGAGCGGGACGGGCCGGCAGTCTTCGAGCCCGTCGACGGGCGCCGTCACGAGGTCGTGGTAGAGGACCTCCATGCCGAAGGCGCGGGCGCGGAGGGCGACGGCCTGTCCGATGCGGCCAAAGCCGACGATGCCGAGCGTCTTGCCGGCCGGATCCCAGCCGAGCGGAGGCGGCGGTTCGCGCCGGCTCCAGCCGCCGCCGCGGGCGTAGGCGGCGTTCTCGAACAGCCGGCGGGCGATGGCGAGGATGAGCGCCATGGTGAGGTCGGCGACGGCCCCGCTGAGCACGCCCGGGGTGTTGCAGACGGCGATGCCGCGCGCCGTGGCCGCCCCGAGGTCGACGTTGTTGTAGCCGACGCCGAAGTTGGCGATGACTTTGAGGTTGGGCGCGCGAGCGAGCCGGGCTTCGTCGATCGGCAAGAGGGCGCTGCAGAGGATGCCCTCGGCGCGGGGCAGCGCGGCATCGACGGCCGCCGGGTCCGGCCCGGTGACGATCGGCGTGACCGACCGGCGGAGGTCTTCGAGCAGCCCGGCGGGCAGGTCGATGGCGATGACGGCAGCCGGCTTCGACATCGGCGAGAAGGCTACTCCGCCGCGGTGAACGCTGCCAGCCCGCCCGCCGCTACCGCGTCAGGTCGAGGATGAGCGTCTCGGGCCGCGGGAAATCGAGGTCGGCGTAGAGCGCCACGAGCTTCGCATCCTGCGGGACTTCGAACGTGACCCAGCCGCGGACCTGCCGGCCCTGCGCGAGGTCGGTCATCTTGAGGGCGGGTTCACGGCCGGCGATGGCGTAGTCGTAGACGAAGCCGTCATCGTCCTGCACGGTGAAATCGAAGCCGGAGACGGAGACCTTGCCGCGGGCGGCTTCGACGGTGATGTCGAAGGCGACGTACCGCTTGCCAGCATCAGGGCTGAAGGTCGATTCGCGGACCGGGTCTTCGACGGCGCGGACGGTGATGCGGGCGTTGCCGGCATCCACCGTTTCGCCGAGCTTCGGGCCGGAGCCGGGCGGCGGGACGGTGGGCGCGGCCGAGGTGTCGCCGCCGCTGTCGTCGCCGAAGAGGCCGTCGCCGCCGAGGCCGCTGCAATCGGCGACGACCCACTTGCCGTCCTCCCATTTCCAGCGCTCGAACTCGCCGGGCTCTTCGCCGAAGCCATCGAGCTCCTTCGGCGCCTTCATGGTGATGCTGACTTCGCCGCCGTCTTCGGTGAAGTTGCGGACTTCGACGTTCGTGACTTCGAAGTCCTTGAACTTCACGCCGGTGAAAGCTTCGAGGAAGACGACGCCGAGCTTCGTGGTGGATTCGAACTCGCTGAAGGGCACCTGCTCGCGGCACTCCTTCGAGAAGGAGTCGTAGGCCTTGCGGTAGTCGCCCTTGATCATCGCCTCGGCGGCCTGGCGGGCGGCGTTCTTGAGACCGGCTTCGGTGCGGGGCTGGCTGCCGCCGCCGCCGCAGGCCGCGGCGAGCATGACGGCGAACGCGCCGAGGAGCGCGAGGAGGATGGGGCGGGGTCGGGTCACGGGGAGGCTCCGGCGGGCGGGATTGGGGCGCAGCATAGCACCCATCGAGAGTGTCGGCCGGCAGCGTGAACGCGAAAAGCGCCCGCAGAGGCAGCAGGAAGGAGGGGAAGGGAGTGGTCGGGGTGACAGGATTTGAACCTGTGGCCTCTGCGACCCGAACGCAGCGCTCTTCCAGGCTGAGCTACACCCCGCGCTCTCGAGTGAGCATAGCAGTGATGGGGGGAACGGGGAACCGGGAGGCGGGAGGCGGGAACCGGGAAGCGGGAGGCGGGAACCGGGAAGCGGGGAACGGGAGGCGGGAAGCGGGAGACGGGAGGCGGGAGACGGGAACGGGAAACGGGGAACGGGGAACGGGGAACGGGGAACGGGGAACGGGGAACGGGGAACGGGGAACGGGGAGGGAGTATCAACCTCCAACCTCCAACCTCCAACCTCCAACCTCTCTCCCTCCCTTTCCCATTGCCCGCGGCCCGGCGACGATCGGGCTGATGGATGGAGCGAACAAAACGGACGCGGCGCGGCTGGAGGCGGCGCGCGAAGCGGCCCGGCAGCGGGAGGTCGGGAGCTACGCACGCCACATCTTCCTCTGCACGGGGCCGGATTGCTGTACGCCAGAGGAGGGGCAGCGGGCGTGGGAGCGGCTGAAGTCGCTCGCCGCGAAGGTGAACCGCACGCCGGGCGCGCCGAAGCTGTACCGCACGAAGGTCGGCTGCCTGCGCATCTGCCAGGCCGGCCCCACGGGCGTGGTCTACCCCGAGGGCACCTGGTACGGCTGCCTGACGCCAGAGAATCTCGAGCGGGTCGCTGCCGAGCACCTCATCGGCGGCCGCGACGTGGAGGACCTCGTCATCGGCCGAAACCCGCTGGGGTAGGGGCGGGAAGCGGGAACCGGGAACCGGGAGGCGGGAAGCGGGAGGCGGGAAGCGGGAACGGGGAGGCGGGTGAATTCGAACGCCGGGGTGGGCCTCGCCGGCCCTCCGCGGGCACGGAGGCCCGCGACTACGGAAATTGAGGGTTGTGAACCGGGAAGCGGGAACCGGGAGAGGGAATAACCTCCAACCTCCAACCTCCAACCTCCAACCTCCAACCTCCAACCTCCAACCTCCAACCTCCCGCGCAGGCCGCAATACCCGCGGCATCCCGCGGCCGGCTTCCCCCGTATACTGGCCCGAGCCCAGGCCATGACGATGCAACGCCGCGCGACCCTCATCGTGAACCCGGCGGCGCGAGGGGTTCCGCGCCGGTTCGACCCCGCGCGGGTGGCGGCGTACCTGGCGCAGCACGGGGTCGAAACCGAGGTCGCCATCCCGCCCACGCCGGCCGGCGCCACCGAAGCTGCCCGGGCCGCTGCCGAACGGGGCCACAGTCTCTGTTTCGTCGTCGGCGGCGACGGCTCGCTTCGGCAGGCCGCGGAAGGGCTGGCCGGGAGCGGCACCGCCCTCGCCGCGGTCCCGGCGGGGACGGTGAACATCTGGGCGCGCGAAGCCGGCATCCCGCGCGGCATCCGGGCCGCCATCGATTGCCACCTCGGCGGGCAGGTGGTCCCGATGGACCTCGGCCGGGCGGACGGCCACGCCTTCCTCCTGATGGCCGGCATCGGCTGGGACGCCGAGATCGCCGCCGCGGTCAACCCTGCCTGGAAGCGGGCCGCGGGCGACCTCGCCTACATCCTCGAAGGGCTGCTCCACCTGCCGGCCCTGCGGACCCGCCGCGCGCGCTGGCGGGCCAACGGGGCACTTTGCGAGGAGCCGCTGGCGTGGATGGTGCTCGGCAACACGCGGCTGTATGGCGGCCGCATCCACCTCACCCCCGGGGCGCGCATCGACGACGGCCTGCTCGATGCGGTCGCGTTTTGCCCGCGCGGCCCGGGCGAGACGCTGGCGATGGCGGCCCGGGTGCTCGCCGGGCAGCGCCGCGGGCGGCACATCGTCGCGGGGCGCTTCGCCGAAGTCGCGGTCGAAACGCCGGGGCTGCCGGTCCAGCTGGACGGCGACCCCGTCGGCGCGACGCCGATGACCTTCCGCGCCGAGCGGGGCGCGCTGCTGGTGAGCCTGCCGGCGGGGCCGCTGCCGGACCTCTGGGGGGAAGGGTAGGGGCGGGGAGGCGGGATGCCGCGGGCGGCCAGCCGGCGGCGGGGGATGGCTCGCCGCCTTCGGCGGCATCGCCGCGGGATGCCGGCGCTCCGCGCCGGCGCGGGAGGAGGGAGCGGGGAAGCGGGAACCGGGCGGGAGTTTCGACTTCCAACCTTCAACCTCCAACCCCGCGCGGGGCGCGGGAGGGGAGGGCCGTGGTCACGGGGCTCCGTCCCCGCGGGGCGCCATGCGCCCAACGGATGTTCCGGGAACCGGGAAGCGGGAACGGGGAAGCGGGAGGCGGGTGAATTCGATGGTCCGGGTGGTCCTCACCGGCCCTCCGCGGGGACGGAGCCCCGCGGCTACGGAGTTGGGAGCTGGGAGAGCGTACGGCGGCCCCAGGCTCCGTCAACCTTCAACCTCCAACCTCCAACCTCCAACCTCCCTCTCTCCCTTACTCCCTCACTCGAGCAGGATGCCCGGGTTGAGGAGGCCCTGCGGGTCGAGCGCGGCTTTGACGGCGCGGAGGGCTTCGGCGAAGAGCGGCGGCCGCTGCTGCCGGTACCACGGCATATGGTCGCGGCCGACGGCGTGGTGGTGGGTGATGGTGCCGCCGCCGGCGATGACGGCGTCGCTCGCGGCCTGTTTGATGGCGGCCCAGGTCTCCAGTTCGCCGCCCGGCTTCGACAGCACCTGGAAGCTGTAGTACGGCGCCGGGCCATCCGGGTAGACGTGGGTGAAGCGGCAGGTGAGGCTGCCGCCGCCCGCGGCCGCGATCGCCTCGCCGACCTTTTCGCGCACGAGCCGGTCGAAGGCGGGCCAGCGGTCCCACGTGATGGCCGTCTCAAAGGTGTCGCCGACGACGCCGGTGCCGGCAGTCAGGTTGCGCTGGTAGGGCGCGCGGATGAAGGCGTTCCGCCACGCGCCGACAGCGCCCTGCCGGCCGGCCTCCTCGTCGCTGCCGCCGTCGGCGATGCGGATGCCGGCGGCGTCGGGCTCGCCGCCGCATTCGCGGGCGATGCGGACCGCTTCGTGCAGGAACGGCCCCTGCGGCACCTCGGCGGATTCGAAGCCGAGGATGAGGAGGGCGTGGACGCCATCGCCGCCGGCGGCCGCCTCGGCCTCGGCGGGGTCGAGCAGGCGGCAGTTGGCGGGCCAGAGCTTCGCCTGGACGACGCGGCGGGCGGCTTCGTAGCCGGCCTCCCAGGTGGGGAAGAGCATGCCGGCGGAGGCGCGGAACCGCGGCCGCGCCTGGATGCGCATCCAGGCCTCGGTGATGATGCCGAGGGTGCCTTCGCTGCCGATCACGAACCGGTCCGGGCTCGGGCCGGCGCCGGAGCCGGGCAGCCGGCGCGACTCCCAGGCGCCGCGCGGGGTGATCATCCGCACCGATTCGACGAAGTCGTCGATGTGGGTGTGGTTGGTGGCGTAGTGGCCGCCCGAGCGGGTGGCGATCCAGCCGCCGAGGCTCGACCATTCGAAGCTTTGCGGATAGTGGCGGAGCGTGAAGCCGTGCGGCCGGAGCTGCGCTTCGAGCGCCGGGCCGAGGACGCCGGCCTGGATGCGGGCCGCGCGCGAAACGGGGTCGACCTCGAGGACCCGGTTCAGTTCGCGGAGGTCGATGCTGACGACGGGGCGGCCCCCGCCGGGCGGTTCGACGCCGCCGACGACCGAGGAGCCGCCGCCGTAGGGGATGGCGGCCGCGTCGGCCTCGCCGCACCATTCGAGCACGGCCGCGACCTCCGCTTCGTTGCGCGGGAAGGCGACGACGTCGGGCGGGTTGGGGAAGTCGCAGCGGAAGGCGCGGACGATGTCGCGATAGCTCTTGCCGTAGTGGTGGGCCGCGCGCTCATGGGTCTCGGTGGAGCAGATAGCGGCGAGGGCGGGCGGCGGCTGGATGCGGGGCGGCCGGAGGCGGACCTGTTCGATGCGCGGCACGGGCGGCGCTTCGATGGGGACGCCGTAGCGGGCCGAGAGGCGGGCGGCGGCCTGCCGGCGCTGTTCGTCGGTCGGCTCTTCGGATTCGAGCCCCCAGGCCCAGAAGCTGCGGCGTCCGGTCATGCGTCACCTCCGCGGGGATGATAGCGGGAACGGGGAAGCGGGAGGCGGGAGGCGGGAGGCGGGAACCGGGAAGCGGGAGGCGGGAAGCGGGAACCGGGAAGCGGGAACGGGGAAGCGGGAGGCGGGAACCGGGCGGGCGAACGCAAGCACGCAGCGTAGGGCCGGGGACGGGGAGCGGGAACCGGGCGGGAGTTTCGACTTCCAACCTTCAACCTCCAACCTCCAACCCCGCGCGGGGCGCGGGAGGGGAGGCCCGTGGTCGCGGGGCTCCGTCCCCGCGGGGCGCCATGCGCCCAACGGATGTTTCGGGAAGCGGGAGCCGGGAAGCGGGAGGCGGGAAGCGGTGAATTCGAACGCCGGGGTGGGCCTCGCCGGCCCTCCGCGGGCACGGAGGCCCGCGACTACGGAGGTGGGAGTTGGAAGTTGGGAGTTGGGAGTTGGAAGCCCGGAGCGGCAGGATTCCCCCCTTCTCCCTTTCTCCCTCCCCCTTCGCGCCCCGCGTCCGGCTATACTCGTCCAAGCTTCCCGGGGGGTGGATGCGATGGCGCGGGTGAGCCGGCTGAACCATGCGGTGCTGTTCGTGCGCGATGCGGAGCGGGCGGCGGCGTTCTACCAGGAGGCGTTCGGCTTCGAGGTGGTGCAGAACGTGGGCGGCCGGGCGGTCTTCCTGCGGGCAGCGAGCTCGGAGAACCACCACGACCTCGGGCTGTTCGCGCTGGGCCCGGCGGCGCAGGGGCCGTTCACCGGGCAGGCGGTGGGCCTCTACCATCTCGCGTGGCAGGTGGACACCATCGACGAGCTGGCGGAGATGCGGGTGACGCTGGCGAACCTCGGCGCGCTCACGGGGCAATCGGACCACGGCGCGACGAAGTCGCTCTACGGCCGCGACCCGGACGGGAACGAGTTCGAAGTGATGTGGCTGGTGCCGCGGGAGGCATGGGGGCCGTACGACCGGGAGGCGGTGACGCGGCCGCTGGACATGGAGCGGGAGCTGGCGCGGTTCGGGAGCGGCCGGGGCGGCTGAGCGCCGGCTCGCGGGATTGTTAACGGACGCGTAGAGTTCCGGCCGATGGCCGCGAACGCCCTCGAGTCGCGCGATTTCCGGCTGCTGTTCGCCGGCGCGGTGCTGGTGAGCTTCGTGATGCCGATGCAGTTCCTGACGCAGGTGTTCTGGGTGCAGGAGCGCTACCCGGAGCGGGAGGTGCTGTTCATCGGGCTGCTGGGGGCGGCGCGGGGCTCGGCGATGATCCTGTTCGGGCTCGTCGGCGGCGCGCTGGCCGACCGGCTGGAGCGGCGCCGGCTGCTGATCGGCTGCCAGCTGGCGGCGCTGGCGATCAACGGGGGCGTTGCGGCGCTGATGCTGACGGAGCCGTTCGGCGCGGCGAACGTGGCGGTGCTGCTGGGGCTGACGTTCGCGGCGGCGGCGAACATGGCAGTCGACCAGCCGGCGCGTCAGGCGGCGACGCCGGCTATCGTGGGGATGGCAGCGCTGCCCTCGGCGATCACGCTGCAGATGGTGGCGCAGCAGGTGACCTTCCCGCTGGCGCTGCCGCTGGTGGGCTTCCTGAACAGCCGGATGGAGCCCGGCGAGGTGTACGCGCTGACGCTGCTGGCGTGGGCCGGCGTGCTGCCGCTGCTGTTCGCGCTGCGGTTCCGCTCGCGCGGGCAGGGCGGCGCGGGGGCCGGGGTGGTGCGGAACGTGTGGGCGGGGCTGCGGTACACGCGGGGCGAGCCGACGATTTTCGCGGTCATCGTGCTGGTGCTGGCGATCCAGCTGCTGGGGATGCCGGGGCCGGCCTCGCTCGGGCCGTCGTGGATGCGGAACGTGCTGGGGCTTTCGGAGACGCAGTTCGGCTTCATGGCGATGACGTGGGGGCTGGGCACGATGGCCGCCTCGGTGTTCTACCTCGTGCGGAACGACCTGCCGGGGCGGGGGCTGACGCTCTGGGGGGCGGGCATCGGCTTCGGGCTGTGCGCGCTGGTGTTCGCCTACTCCCGGAGCGTGCCGCTGACGGCGGTCGCGAACTTCGGGCTGGGCTTCGCGATGGTGAGCACGATGGTGTCGTCGTCGACGATTGCGCAGCAGCGGGTGGAGGAAGCGATGCGGGGGCGGGTGATGGGGCTCTTCCCGCTGGCGATGGGGCTGGCGATGCTGGCGGCCTTCCCGGTGGGAGCGGCGGCGCAGGCGACGAGCATGGAGGCCGTCTTCCCCGTGATGGCGTGGGCGACGCTGGCGGCGGTAGCGGGGAGCATGGCGCTCCAGCCGGGCTTGCGGCGGGTGGCGCCGCGCACGGCGTAGCACGGGGAGGGGCGGCGCTTTCGCGTTCGGGGCCGGCGCGGTCTACTTACGGCGTGCGCTACCGGCGAATCGTGGCGAAGTTCGGCACGAGCCTGCTGACGGCCGGGTCCGACCGGCTGGACCTCGAGGCGATGTCGCGGCTCGTGGGGCAGGTGGTGCGGCTGCGGCAGGCGGGCTGCCACGTGGCGGTGGTCTCTTCGGGGGCGCAGGCGGCGGGCCGGCACCGGCTGCGCGGCCGGGCGGAGACGGTCCGCGTGCTGAGCCGGCAGGCGATCGCTTCCGTAGGCCAGAGCCACCTGATGCAGAGCTGGGACGAGCTGTTCGACTGGCACGATACGGTGGTGGCGCAGGTGCTGCTGACGCGGCGCGACCTCTCGGACCGGCTGGCCTACCTGAATGCGCGGAACACGCTGCGCGACCTGCTCGATGCCGGGACGGTGCCCATCATCAACGAGAACGATGCGGTGGCGCTCGACCAGGTGCTCGCGACGCGCATCGGGGAGAACGACAGCCTCTCGGCCTACGTGGCGAACCTCATCGATGCGGACCTGCTGGTCATCCTGACGGACGTGGCCGGGTTGTACGATGCGGACCCGCGTTCGAACCCGGGCGCGCAGCTCATCCGGCGGGTGGAGCGGATCGACGCGCGGGTGGAGGCGCTGGGCGGCGGGGCGCACGGCCCCGGCACGGGCGGGATGGCGACGAAGCTGCGTGCGGCGCACATCGCGACGCAGGCGGGGGTGGACGTGGTGATCTGTTCGGGGCGGGAGCCGGAAGCGCTGATCGCAGCGGCGCGCGGCGAGACGACGGGGACGTACTTCCCGGCGGCGGGCGACCGGCTGGAGAGCCGGAAGCGGTGGATCCTCGGGAGCATCACGCGCGGGGGGTGGATCACGGTGGATGCGGGGGCGGCGGAGGCGCTGCGCGCGCGGGGCCGCAGCCTGCTGCCGGCGGGCGTGGCCGGGGTGACGGGAACCTTCCAGCGGGGAGATTCGGTGGAGATCCGCGACGCCGAGGGGCACCGGGTGGCGGCCGGGCTGGTGAACTACGCGGCCGAGGAGCTGGAGAAGATTCGGGGCCTGCGGTCGGACCGGATCGCGGAGGCGCTGGGCTACAGCTACGGCGACGAGGTGGTGCACCGGGACAACCTGGTGCTGCTGTGACGGCGGGCTGAAGGGCCGGAGCAGGGGCGCGTGCTACGCTCGGGACATGTCCAGCAAGAAGCGCCACCTCCTCCCGTTCCGGTCGCCCGCGGTGCTCATCCTGTGGGCCGATGCGCTGTTCGAAGCTGTCCTCGCGGCGGCCTGCTTCGTGCTCGCTTCGAACCTGGCGGGGTGGTTCGACCTGCCGCGCGCGACGTTCTGGGTGCTCGGCGGAGCGTTGGCGCTGGCGAGCGCGGGCCTGGGGTGGATGGCGTGGCAGCGGGCGATCGGCTGGCTGCCGGGCATCGCGACGGCGAACGCGGCGACCGGGGCTGCGCTGTGGGCGCTCGCGCCGTTCGCGTGGGGCGGGTTCAGCCCGGAAGGGCGGTGGCTGGCCTCGGCGGTGGCGAACGCCTGCCTGCTCATCGGGCTGACGCAGTGGCTCGCCTGGCGGCGGCCGTAACGGTTCGCGGGCGGGTCAGGAGCCTTTCGGGCAGGCGAGCGCGTCGCGGTAGACGGGGCTGTTGGGCGCCGGCGTTTCGCCGTCGAGCCGGGGCGGGTTGCCGGTGACGCGCGCTTCGCGGGCGGCGATGACGTCGCCGGCGAACTCGCGGAAGGCGACGACGGCGCGGTGGTCGCCTTCGCCGAGGGGGACGGCTTCGCCGTCGCGGGCGAGTTCGAGCTGGAAGCAGACGGTGCCGACGTAGCTGGTGGTGGCGCCGGCCGACCAGCGGGCGACGACGGCGCCGGTCCCATCGAGCAGCCAGAATTCGAAGCCGGCGCCGGGGTGGGTGCGGACCTGGAGGACGACCTGGATGCTGGGCTGGTCGTTTTCGAGGTGGGAGAAGGTGGCGAGGGAGAAGTGGAGCTCCCAGTCGGCCGGCGGGTCTTTTGGCGCGGGCGGCGTTTCGCCGGTGCGGAAGGCGACGTTGCCGATGGTGGTGCCGATGAGGGCGCGGAGCGAGGGGGAGGTGGCGTAGGACTTGTCTTTCATGCCGCAGGCGGTGAGCAGGAGGACGGTGAGGAGGGCGAGCGCGGCGAGGCTGGTGAGACGCTTCACGAATCCATTGTGCCGCGGCGGGGGCTAGCGCGCTGCGGGCGCCGCGGCCGGGCGGGCGGCCGGCGCGGGGTCGCGGAGGATGAGCGTGCAGAGGACGGCAACGCCGTTGAGCGCGATGCCGAGCGTAATCGGGAGGTCGTAGCTTTCGCGGGCGTCGTAGAGGGCGCCGGCGAGCGTGGGGCCGGCGAGCGCGCCGACGGCGGCGCTGGTGTAGATGAGGCCGAGGATGGCGCCGAAGCTGCGGCCGGCGAAATAGTCGGCCGCGAGCGCCGGGATGAGCGCGACGAAGCCGCCGTAGGCGGCGCCGAAGGCGAGGGCGAAGAGGATGAGGGCCCAGGCCTGCGTGGCGGTGAGCCACCAGGCGAGGCAGAGGCCCATGGCGACGAAGGTGCCGGCGAGCGAGCGGCGGCGGCCGAGGCGGTCGGCGGAGCTGCCGAGGAGGAGGCGGCCGGCGATGGAGCCGATGCCGATGAAGCCGATGAGGAGGGCGCCGAAGGCATCGGAAAAGCCCTGGTCGCGGGCGTACGGGGTGAGGTGGGCGAAGGGGATGAAGATGCCGAGGCTGGTGGAGAGGCCGGCGCCGAAGAGGAGCCAGAAGGGCGCGGAGCGGACGGCCTGGCGAACGGCCGGGCCGCCGGCGGGGCCGAGCGCGGGCGGCGGCTGGCGGTCGCCGTCGGGGTAGAGGCCGCGGTCGGCCGGGTTCGGGACGATGGTGAGCACGGCGGGGATGCCGATGGCGAGCGCGACCGCCGCGAGGATGACCCACGAGGGCCGCCAGCCGAGGGTGTCGATCGCGGCGGCGGCGAGGAGCGGCATGACGAGGGTGCCCGCGCCGATGCCCGCGACGGCGAAGCCGGAAGCCGTGCCGCGGCGGCGGATGAACCAGCGCTGGACGACGCCGACGGCCGGGACGTAGACGAGGCCGACGCCGACGCCGACGCCGAGGGAGTAGGTGAGGTACACCTGCCAGACGGCCTGCGCGAGGGAAGCGGCCGCCATGCCGGCGGCGATGCAGAGGATGCCGGCCGCGATGACGCGCCGGGGCCCGAGCCGGTCGGCGAGGAGGCCGGTGACGGCGCCGAGGCCGAAGTAGAGGAAGCCGCTGAGCGCGAAGACGAGCGAGATATCGCTGCGGGTGGCGCCGAATTCGTCGCGGAGGGCGTTGAAGAAGGCGGCGAAGCTGTAGGCCGCGCCGAAGGCGACGAAGAGCGCGCCGAAGACGGCGCCGACGACGACCCAGCCGTAGAAGAACCGCGCCCGGGGCGCTTCAGCCGGCATGGCCGGTGATTCTACGCCCCGGGCGCGGGCAGCGGCGGGATTCACCCCGGCAGCGGCAGCGGGCCGCGGCCGGGTGAGGCTACGGATTGGCGCGGGCCTCGGCGGGCCGGGCGCCGGTGAGGAGCATCCGGTTGAGGGCGTTCATGTAGGCCTTGGCGCTCGCGACGATGATGTCCGTATCGGCGGCGCGGCCGGTGTAGGTGCGGCCCTTCTCGTCTTCGATGCGGATGGTGACATCGCCCTGGGCGTCGATGCCTTCGGTGACGCTCTTGACGGAGAACTCGGTGAGCTTCGGCGCGAGGCCGGTGATCCGGTTCATGGCGCGGTAGACGGCATCGACGGGGCCGGTGCCGACGGCGGCATCGACACGGATGTTGCCCTCGGGGTCGACGAGGCGGAGGGTGGCCGTCGGGGCGGCGTGGTCGCCTGCGGAGACCTGGACGAGGTCGAGCCGCCAGCCGGCGGTTTCCATCGAGCGGAGGTTTTCGTTGACGAGGGCTTCGAGGTCGCGGTCGTCGACTTCGATTTTCTTATCGGCGAGCTCTTTGAAGGCGGCGAAGACGCGGTTGAGCTCTTCGTCGGTGAGTTCGTAGCCGAGTTCGAGCATGTGCTCTTTGAAGGCGTGGCGGCCGGAGAGCTTGCCGAGGACGAGCTGGGTGCCCTGGGGGATGCCGATTTCGGCGGGGTCCATGATCTCCCAGGTTTCGCGGAGCTTGAGGATGCCGTCCTGGTGGATGCCGGACCCGTGGCGGAAGGCGTTCTTGCCGACGATCGCCTTGTTCCACTGGACGGGCATGCCGGAGTAGGTCTCCACCATCTTGGACGTGCGGTAGATCTCGCGGGTGTTGATATCGGTGTAGAAGGGGAGGAAGTCTTTGCGGGTCTTGATGGCCATGACGACTTCCTCGAGGGAGGTGTTGCCGGCGCGCTCGCCGATGCCGTTGATGGTGACTTCGACCTGGCGGGCGCCGTTCTGGATGGCGGTGAGGGTGTTGGCGGTGCAAAGGCCGAGGTCGTTCTGGCCGTGGAAGGAGACGCGGGCCTTGTGGATGTTGGGGACGTTTTCGAAGAGGGCGCGGAAGAAGGCGCCGAGCTCTTCGGGAATCGCGTAGCCGACGGAATCGGGGATGTTGATGGTGGTGGCGCCGGCATCGATGCAGCGGCGGACGATTTCGAAGACGAAGCGCGGGTCGGCCCGGGTGGCGTCCATCGGGCTGAATTCGACGTTGCTGGTGTACTTCGCGGCGTGCTTCACCATCTCCTCGGCCTGGGTGAGCACCTGCTCGCGGTCCTTCCGGAGCTGGTGGGCCATCTGGATGTCGCTGGAGTTGATGAAGACGTGGATGCGCGGCTCGGCGGCGCCTTTGACGGCTTCCCAGGCGGTATCGATATCGGCCGGAACGGCGCGGGCGAGGGCGCAGATGACGGGGCCGCGGACCTCGCGGGCGATGGCCTGGACGGCTTCGAGGTCGCCGGGGGTGGAGCAGGGGAAGCCGGCTTCGATGATGTCGACGCCGAGCTTCTCGAGCTGGCGGGCGATTTCGAGCTTTTCGCCGGGGGTGAAGGCGACGCCGGCGGACTGCTCGCCGTCGCGGAGGGTGGTATCGAAGATGTAGATCTTTTCGGGCATCGGGGCGTCTCCTCGTGCGGGGTGATGGGAACGGGCCGGCGCGCGGGCGCTGGCAGCATGTTCTAACGAGATTCTTATGGAGAGATTCGGCGGGGCCGGCGCAACGGACCAGCGGGCAGGCTGCGGGAGGAGGGGGGCTGCTGGGCAGGTTCGAGGGGGCCGCGTTCCGCCGTCGCGGCGCTAAAGGACGCGCCCCGGTGAGTCCGGGGCGTTCACGACCTCGCGTGGCAGTGCGTCGGGATGGCGCATCGAGGCAAAGGCTAGCAAATCGGGCGAGGGGACGCCAGCGGCGGGCGTTTCGCTTGCGGCGAACGTTCTATCGGTGCGATATACTGCGCCAATCACGCACACGCCGGAGGTGCCCCTATGACGTCGCCCGCATTCGTGGACGTCCCCGGGCTGAATTTCGACTGGCTGAACCTGGATACGGAGCAGGGGATGCGCATCCAGGCCGGGCGGAAGGGCCTGACGCTGGAGCAGATCAACGCGCTGACGTACGGGAACGCGTCGATCGACGAATCGGGCGCGCCGGTGTTCAAGCCGCGCGGCGCCTGGGCGGACCCGCGATCGCCGCGGCACGCGCGGCAGTACCGCTCGAAGGCGGACGTCTGGTCGGAGAGCGCGATGCTGCTCTACGAGGAGGCGAACCAGCGGCAGTGGTCGAGCGCGGTGGACATCCCGTGGGAGACGATCCAGCCGCTGCCGGACGACTTGGAGTGGGCGATGTGCACGCTGTGCACGTTCCTGACGCAGGTGGAGTTCATCGCGGGCGACCTGCCGGGGCGGTTCATGGAGCAGGTGCACCCGGACCATTTCGAATCGCAGCTCTTCCTCGGCACGCAGATCATGGACGAGAGCCGGCACCTGGACGTGTTCCGGAAGCGGGCGCTGGTGAACGGCGGCGGGATGGTGGATGCGGGGTTCGGGGCGATCAACCTGCTCTCGGTGGACGACTTCACGGAGATGACGGCGCTGCTCCACCTGGTGGGCGAGGGATTCGTCCAGACGCTCTTCCGCATGGGCGAGCTGATTTCGCAGAACGAGGCGGAGAAGAAGATCTTCCGGCTCGCGGCGCAGGATGAGAGCCGCCACCTGGCGTTCGGGGTCACGCATATGAAGTACGTGATGGATACGGAGCCGTGGCGGAAGGAGGAGATGCACCACTACCTGGACATCCAGGAGGGGGCGCTGGCGCAGAGCCAGCAGGCGAGCCTGACGACGAACCCGACGACGGGCGAGGCGCTGGCGATCCTCGCGGGCGGCGGCATCGAACACATCGACGAGGGCTACGCGAAGCTGATGCTGATGCGGAAGCGGCAGGTGAACGAGTACATGCACCGGCTCGAAGTGATCGGGCTGGGCGACCGGCGGGAGCGGATGGCGCCGGGCCTGCGGGAATTCCTCGACCCGGTGAACTGAGCCGACCCGGCCACACCCCAGCACGCACGAAGGAAGGGACGATGCAGCTGAGCACCGCGACGAAGATCCGCGCCCGCGACCTGGGCTGGAGCGAGGAGACGATCGCCCGCATCGAGGCCTCGCCGCTGAGGGATGCGACGGTGGCGAACATCACGATGATGCGCATCCCGGAGGAGCGGATGCGGGGGTTCCTCGACCTCGCCGAGAAGGACCCGGAGCGCATCCCGAACCTGACGTTCAACTTCATCCGGACGCGTTCGGAGCGGGGCGTGCGGGCGCAGCCGAGCGAGCGCGGGCTCCTGCTGAAGGACATCAACATCGGGACGTACGGGCAGGTGCCGGACCGCTGGCCGTACGAGAACGACACGCCGCGCGGCTCGCATCCTTCGCCGGATAACTACGCACCGGGCAGCTACTACATCTACGACAAGGCGGAGGTGTGGGCGGAGGGCGTCGACGAGCTGTACGAGGACGCCATCCGCGACCGGTGGATCCCGGCGACGGACCTCGACTGGACGAACGGGCTGAGCGAGCTGCCGGCGGAGATCGAGCGGGCGGTCTGCCAGCTGGCGACGCTGTACAGCGGCCACGGGCTGGTTGAGCAGAAGATCATCGCGAAGTGGCTGGAGCCGATCAGCTACGGCTTCCACGACGTGAAGCTGTTCCTCGGCACGCAGATTTACGATGCGGGCCACAAGGTGGAGGCGCTGCGGAAGCGGGCGCTGGCGAACGGCGGCGGGCTGGGGCAGGCGCCGCTGGGCGCGCTCTACCGGGCGTGGTACGGGGCGCTGAAGTTCACCGAGATGATTACGGCGCTCGACGTGGTCTACAAGTCGTACGAGCTGACGCTGTTCGAGTCGTACGCGGACTTCGCGAAGACGGAGGTAGAGCGGACGCTGTTCGGGAACATGGCGCGGGATTCGCGCCGGCACCTCGAATACGGGAAGCGGCATCTGCTCTGGTACATCCAGCATCACCCGCGGGGGCGGGAGAACGCGAGGTTCTGGCTGGGCCGCGCGGAGGCGGCGCTGAGCATCGAGCTGCGGTACAGCCACCCGGAGCGGGAGGCGCTGGCCCTGCTCTTCGCGGGCGACGTGGAGCGCATCCAGGCGGGCATCGAACGGCTGCGGAAGCTGCGCGAGAAGCAGCTGATGGACTACATCGGGCTGCTCGGCGAGGTGGGAATCGACCGGCTGCCGGACGTGAGCCGGCACCTGATGGAGGTCGCGGAGGACCCGCTCGCGGTGTAGGCTTTCGATGGCCACCCCCTGGGCGGCCGGGGGCTGACACCGGGTGATGACAGGCTCGAACCGGCTCGTGCTCGTCGCGCTGGACGCGATGGAGGTGTCGTGGCTGGAGCGGTTGGCCGCGCGGGGCGACCTGCCGAATTTGGCGGCGTTCCTGCGGGAGAGCGGGAGCTTCTCGGTGGCCGGACCGTGGGAGCTACTGTACGGGAGCGTCTGGCCCACGTTCGCCTCGGGGCTGAACCCGGGCAAGCACGGGCGATACGCGTGGCTCCAGTGGCTCGCGGAAGAGGGGCGGTACGTCCGGGCCTCGCACCCGGCGCTGGCGTTCGAACCGTTCTGGCGAGGGCTGGCAGCCGCCGGGGTGCGGACGACCGTGGTCGATGTGCCGTACGTCCCGCTGGTGCGGGAGCCGGCTGTTGAGCAGGTCATCGGCTGGGGGACGGAGGACGAGGTCGAGCGGGAGAGCTGGCCTGCCGGGTTTCTCGGCGACATCCGGAAGGAGTTCGGGCGGCATCCGCTGGGGCTGGACACGCTGGACACCCTGTCCGGGGATGACCGCGTGAGGCTGGCGCGCGACCTGGGGCGTGGGGTGGCGATGCGGGCGCGGCTGCTCGAGCGGCTGGCGGGTGACGCGAGGCGGCGGTTCGTGGTGGTGCTGTTCGGCGAAACGCACAAGGCGGGGCATTACCTGGCGGAGGAGTGCGAGGTCGTGCCAGGCGTCACGAACCTGGACCTCATCAGGAGGGTGCTGAAGCCGCTCGATGACGCGTGGCCGGGCATCCTGCGGGCTGCGGGGAGCGAGACGACCGTGGTGCTGTTCGCACTGCACGGGATGCAGCACCAGGTGGATTTCAGCGAACTCGGGGTGCAGGTCCTCGCGCTGGCGCTCGGGAGGGAACCGGCTGCGGCCGTGCCGCGCGCTGATGTGCTCCGGAGGGTCCGGGATGCGATACCGGACCCGGTCCACCGTTTTCTCTGGAACCGGCTGCCGGCCCGGGTGCGGGCCGCGCGGCAGGCGCAGCTCGACGGGCGGGGGAGCGCGGCGGGCAGTGACCCAGTCTTCCGGGTGACGCATGACATCGACCTCGCGCTCCGGCTCAATCTGGAAGGGCGCGAGCGCCATGGCGTCGTCACCCCCGAGGCGGGCGCGGCGCTGCTCGAGCGTGTGGGGACGACGGCGGCGGGCGTTCGCACCCGCGCCGGCACGCCCGTGTACCGCGGGCTCTGGCGGACGGCTGAGCACCTGAGCGGGCCGCGCGTCGACCGGCTGCCGGATGCGCTGCTGGCGGGGAACCGGGATCTGGTGCGGGTGGAGGAGGCGTTCGATGCGGCGGGGCGGCGGCTCGTGAACCCGATGCAGGAGCGGCGGAACGGCGTGCACACGGGGCGGGGCTTCTGCTTCGTGCGGCCCGGCGCCGGCGTGGGGCTGGACGGCCGGGCGGAGATCGACGCGCGGGACTTCGCGCCGACGGCGTACGCGGTGCTCGGCGTGCCGGCGCCGGCGGGGTTCGAAGGCAGGCCGTTCGCCGGGCGGAGGGGCGATGGGTAGGGCGCGCCTCCGGATCGGCGTCGCGGGCGCGGGGCGGGCGTTCGAGCGGCTCTACCTGCCAGCGCTGCGGATGGTCCCGGAGTTGGAGGCGGCCGCCATCGCGGACCCGCGGCCCGGCGACGGAGCGGGGACGGGCATCCGGCGGTGGCCATCACTGGAGGCGATGATCGGGGCGGAGCCGCTCGACGGTGTGCTGGTGCTGAGCCCGCCGGCCTTCCACGCGGAACAGGCGGGGCAGGCGCTGGCGGCCGGGCTGCACGTGCTCTGCGAGAAGCCGGCGGCGCTGCGCCCGGCGGAGACGGAGGCCTGGCCCGCCGATGCCCTGCACCGGTTCGCGGGGGCGTACACGCGGCGGGCGTGGCCGGCCTACCTGCGCGCGCGGCGGCAGGGCGGGCGGGCCTGGGCATTCGAGCTGGAGACGAACGGGGCGGCCTGGGGCGCGACGACGCAGGAGCCGCTGACGTGGGACCTGCTGCCGCACGCCATCGACCTCGCGGAATGGGTGACGGGCAGCTCCATCGCGGGCGTCCGGGGGATTCGGCGGAACGCGCGCGCAGTTAGCGGCGTTTTCGACCTGAAGAACGGCGGCGAGTTCCGGTGGCGGGTGGCCGACGGGAGCGGCTACCGCGAACGGCTGGCGCGGGACGGCCGGGCCATCGTCCGGCGGCCGGGGCGGCTGCCCTGGCTGGAGCGGCTCCGGACGCCTGCCGACATCGCGGGGGTGCGGGAGGTGCTGCGGGCCTGGGCGCGCTTCATGGCGGGCGGCGAACGGCCGGCGCTGCTGGCGGATGCGGCGGCGGTGCGGCGGCACGCGGCCATCATCGAGTCGGTCGAACGGGAGGTGGGCGCGGCATGGGCGCACGGACGGTGAGCGTCATCGTGCCGGTGAAGGACGACCCGCGCATCGCGGACTGCCTCGCTTCGCTGGAGGCGGACCGGCCGCCGGGCATCGAGGCGGAGGTCATCGTCGTCGACAACGGGTCGGCGCCGGAATTCTCGGCGTGGCTCGAGGGCATCGCCCGCGGCGGCGGGGTGACGCTGCTCCGGGTGCCGGAGCCGGGCGTCTACGCGGCGCGGAACCGGGGGGTCGAGGCGGCGCGGGGCGCTGCGGTGTTCTTCGCCGACGCGGACTGTGTGGTGGGGCCGGGGTGGTTCGCGGCGGGGCTGGCGATGCTGGAGCGGGGGTTCGACCTCGTGCAGGGGTTTTCAGGGGCGCTGCCGGGCGGGCGGACCGCGCAGCTGATCCAGGCGCGGTACGAAGCGCGGTTTCGGCGGCTGGCGGCCGGTTCGCCGACGGACACGGACACGCGGAACCTGGCGGTGCGGCGCGGGGTGTTCGAACGGCTGCGGTTCAACGAAGCGTACCGGCGGGTCGGGGATACCGAGTTCGGGCTGCGGGCCGAGGCGGCAGGCTTCCGGGTCGGCTACGCGCCGGCGATGCGGGTGGAGCACGCGCACGACGACGACCTGCGGGTGTTCGCAGCGAAGCAGTTCTGCCACGGCTGGGGCGCACAGCGGCTGATGACGGAGCGCCCGGGGCTGCCGTGGCACGGGGCGCAGCTGCGGCGGTGGGACCGACACGGCGGGCGGGTTCGCCGGCTGCCGGGGCGGCGGGCCCTCAGCCGGGCGCTGGCGCGGGGGGCGCTGGCCGCCGCGGGAGCGCTGGAGCGGGGCGGCGAACGGCTGCCGTGGCCGGCGGCCTCTGCGGCGATGCTCGCCATCGACAAGGCGGCGCTGCTGGCGGGGCACCTGGCCTTCGAGCCGGGCGACCCGGAGCCGTCGCCGTCGGGCGTGCTGGGGCGGCGGCTGCCGCGGGATTAGCGGGGCGGGCCGGCTCAGGCGCCGGGCTTCGCGATCATCAGCCAGAGGAAGACGAGCCAGAGCAGCGTGAGGACGATGCCGGCGAGGCGGGCGCCGCCGTCGTTCAGCTTATCGCGCAACTCGGCGGTGACCGGGCCGTTGCCGAGCGTGACGGCGACTTCGCGCGCAGCCTTGACTTTGCGGAGGTAGAAGCCGTGGTCGAGGGCGAGGGCGAGGATGATCAGGGTGTAGGCGGTCGAGATCCAGGCGTCGCCGAAGGAGTAGCCGGCTTCGTTCACGAGCAGGGAGCCGAAGACGATGGCGAGGATGGCGCCGATGGAGGTGACGATGCGCTCGGAGCGAAGCTGGAGGTCGAGCAGGGTGACGACGGTGTTGGCGGCAGTCGCGCGCCCGGCGGCGATGGCTGCGCCGGTGGTGAGGCCGGTGGCGGCGAGCAGGAAGAAGACGCCGAGCAGGTGACCGAAGAGATACCACTCCTGAGTGGACACGCGTTCCTCCTCGAGGGATTCCGGGGCGAACGGTACTCTGCCGGGGGGATGGTTGTCACGATCGCGGGGCGGTAGGCTTGGGACGTGCGCATCCAGTTCCTCGGCAGCGGGGCGGGCACGGATACGCCGCACCGGGCAGGGTCGTCGATCCTGCTGACGGGCGGGGGCGAATCGGTGCTGCTGGATTGCGGGCCGCGGGCGTACGACCGGCTGGTGATGGCGGGGATTTCGCCGGCGAGCATCTCGCGCATCTTCCTGAGCCACCTCCACCCGGACCACGTGCTCGGGCTGGCGAGCTTCGTGCAGGCGATGACGTTCCCGTACGGGCACCTGCCGCTGGAGATCCAGGGGCCGCCCGGGACGGCGGCGTACGCAAGGCAGGCGGTCGGGACGGCGGCGCTGGTGACGGGAATGCCTGGCCGGGGCTGGGGCGAGCCGCTCGAGGTGCCGGTCGTCGAAGTCCTGCCGGGCGACGTGCGGGAGGCAGGGCCGTTCACGGTGCGGACGGAGCAGGTGCCGCACGCGCCGAACCTCGTGTGCGAAGCGCGGCGGTTCGAGGCCGAGGGGAAGGCCGTGGTGTACAGCGGCGACACGACGGAGGCGGCGGAGGTGATGGTGCCGCTGGCGGAGGGCGCGGCGGCGCTCATCCACGAATGCTATTCGCTGGCGGGCATCGCGCGGTGGACGGCGGCGTTCGACGAGCGGCGGGCGGCGGCGATCCGGCGGGCGTTCGAACAGACGCACGCGGAGGTAGCGTACGTGGCGCGGGTGGCGAAGGAGGCGGGCGCGAAGCTGCTCGTGCTGACGCACCTGAACCCGGGCGAGCGGGCGGAGGAGCTGCTCGACACGGCGCAGGGGTACTTCGGCGGGCCGGTGGTGATCGCGAGCGACGGGCTGAGCCTGGCCGTTTAGGCGGTTTCGGGGCGGTGGGCGCCCCACTGCTCCCAGGAGACGAGCTCATCGAGCGGCAGGCGCTGGCGGCCCTGGCTGAGCGGGTGCTTGAGGTCGGGGTAGCCCATGGCGAGGACGGTAGCGACGGTGCAGTCGGCCGGGACGCCGAGGACGGCGCGGGCGCACTCCTGGCGGTGCATGGAGACGGGGCAGCTGGCGATGCCCTCGGCCCAGGCGGCGACCATGAGGTTCTGGGCGGCGCGGCCGGCATCGAAGGGGCCGCCGCCGGGGAGGAGGACGACGGCGATGGCGAGGGGCGCGGCTTTGAGGTGCTCGGCGTAATCGCCGCAGCCGGCGAGGGCGGCGCGCCGCTCGGGCGCCCGGACGACGATCATGCGGACCGGCTGGGAGTTCTTGGAGCTGCCGGCCATCCGCCCGGCCTGGAGCACGCGGGTGAGGACGTCCGGCGGCACGGGGTCGGGGAGGTAGTGGCGGGTGTCGCGCTTGCTGATGATGGCGCGGTAGGCGTCCATGGCGGCCTCCCGGGCGGAGGGCTGAGGCGTGGGGGAATCCTACCGGATTGGCGGAAGGGGCGCAGTGCCGGGCGCGTCAGCACTCGCGCGGGACGGCGGTGCGGGGGCCTTCGCGGCTGGAGCACTGGCGCTCGCTGACATCGACGACGAGGCGGCCGGTGGGGTCGATGGCGGTCGGGTAGCGGTCGAGGTTCGGACCGTCGGCGTCGAGGCGGACGCCGGTGAAGTCGTACAGGGCGCCGTTGCAATCTTCGCGGAGGAGGAGGGTGGAGCCGCGGGCGGCGCTGCTCATGCGCTCTTTGTAGCGGTCGATGAGGGAGGGGAGGGCCGGGTCGGCGGAGGGGATAGGATAGACGCGGCAGCGGCGCGCGGGGTTGGCGCGGTTGGCGGCGTCGAGGTCGGCGAGGGCGAGGAAGCTGCCATCGAGCAGGCGGGCGACGTAGAAGTTGCGCTGGCCGACGTACTGGACGGTGCCGGGGGCGTAGGCCTCGGCCAGCTCGAGGCGGATGTCGCCGGTATCGGCGCCGGATTCCCAGTAGACGACGAGGCAGGAGCCCATGCCGAAGACGAGGACGAGGATCGCGACGGCGGTGAAGCAGCCGAGGAAGACGGGCGGCCGCGGCGAGGGGAGGTCGTCGTGCTCCATCGTGATCAGGGTAGCGGCGCGGGCGGTTCGTGGGTGTCGGCGGCGCCGAGGAGGCGGAGGCGGCGGGCGCGGGCGGCGGCCGGGTCGGCGAGGGCCCGCTCGATGGCGGCCTCGACGGCGGCGTCGAGGTCCGCGGGCGGGAAGACGGCATCGACGATGCCCCAGCGGAGGGCGTCGGCTGCGGCGACCGGTTCGCCGGTGAGGATCAGGTGGGCGGCGACGGCGGGCGGGGCGATGCGGGGGAGCATCTGGGTGCCGCCGGCGCTGGGGATGTAGGCGAGGGTGACCTCCGGGAGGGCGAGGCGGGCGTCGGCGCTGGCGAGGCGGAGGTCGCAGAAGAGGGGGAGTTCGAGGCCGGCGCCGTAGCAGTAGCCGTGCATGCGGGCGATGGTGACGCAGGGGTGGGTGAGGAGCTGCCACCAGATGTCGCGGTCGTGGCGGGCGCGGCGGGCGGCCATGATGGAAGGGGCGGTGCCGAACTCGGAGATATCGGCGCCGGCGCTGAAGCAGGGGCCTTCGCCGCGGAAGAGGATGACGCGGACCTCGGGGATGGCGGCGGCGGCGCCGAGGTACTCCCAGAGGAGGTCGCGCATCTGGAGGTTGATGGCGTTGCGGCGTTCGGGGCGGTCGAGGGTGATGACGGCGACGCCGCGCTCATCGACGGCGAAGCGGACGGGTTCGGCCACGGCGGGCGCCCCGGGGGCTACTCGAGCCAGTCGGGCTTGCGGATCTGGCTGCGCTGGCGGCGGGCCATCTGCTGGGCGAAGTCTTCGTTGACCTTCTGGACGAGCTCGAGCATGTCGTCGCGGCCGGGGCGCATCTGCTTCGAACGCCAGTTCTTGAGCATGGCGCGGTCCTTATCGGAGAGGCCGGCTTCGTCGGCGATGCGGTTGACGATGACGGTGAGGAGTTCGCTGACTTCGTCTTCGTTGAACTTGATATCCACGGGGATTACCTCCGCACCGTTTCGTACCAGCCCTTGCTCTTGACGCGGCGGGTGAACTGGGCGTCGAGGTGGGCGTTGAGGGCTTTGTTGAGGGCCTCGGTGAGATCGGCCAGGAGGGGGGAGCCTTCGCCGCGCTCGGAGCGCCAGCGGCGGATGGCTTCCTTGCCCTCGTCGGAGAGGTCGGCGTTATCGACCGCGACGGCGCTGATGAGCATCATGAGGGACCAGGCTTCGGGCTCGTCGAGCAACACGATCATCGGTCATTCACCTGTGAAGCTGGGGGTGCGTTTTTCGAGGAAGGCGCGGACACCTTCGGCCCGATCTTTGGTGGTTTGGAGGAGCATGGTCAAATCGGTCTCGAACCGCAAGGCCTGCTCGATGGGCTGGGGGAGGCCGCGCCAGACGGCTTCTTTGGCGAGTTCGAGGGCGATGGGGCCGCGCGAGCGGAGGACGCCGGCGAGGCGGCGGGCTTCGGCTTCAGCGCCGCCGGGCGCGGCGAGCGCGGTGACGAGGCCGGCAGCGAACAGCGCGGCCGCGCCGAGGCGTTCGCCGGCCGCGAGGCGGGGCGCGAGGGCGGGGGCGAGGAGAGCGGCGCGAGCCGGCCACCCGGCGGGACCGCGGAGGGCCGCCGCTTCGCCGGCGGCGCGGATGTCGGCCGCGAGGGCGAGGTCGAGCGCGGCGCCGGCGAGCTCGCCTTCGAACCAGGCGATGACGGGAAGGCGGCCGAGGACGAGGCGGCGGAGGGCGCCGTCGGGGGGCCGCGGCGCGTCTGCGAACCGGTCGGCAGCGATGAGGATGCCGCGGGCCCCGTCGCTGAGGGCCTCGAGGGCGTCATCGAGCCAGGCGGCATCGGCCCCGGGCGGGGGCGGGAGGAGGTCGGCGAAGGCGCTCATGGGCAGCTGGAGTATACCGGGAAGCGGGAGACGGGAACCGGGAGACGGGAAGCGGGAGGAGGGAGACGGGAGGAGGCGTCAACCTTCAACCTTCAACCTCCAACCTCCAACCTCCAACCTCCAACCTCCGGGCGGGGGCCGGGCCGGGCCCCGGGGCCTACTGGAAGGCGATGCCGGTGAGGGTGTGGAGCCACTGCTCCTGGGGGATGCTGGCGGAGGCGAGGGCGGGGTAGCCGGAGTCGTCGAGGTAGACGACGGTGCCGGCGGCGATGTCGGCCGCTGGGTAGCGGATGACCCCGAAGCGGAGGTTGTCCATCCGGGTGCCCTGGATGGTGACGACGGCGCCGTCGGGGGCGGAGACGCGCTTCGCGAGGTCGGCGAGGGTGACGCCGGTGTACTGCTTGCCGCCGGCGGAGATCGACGTCGTTGGGAGGGCGCGGAACTCCTCGCGGGTAGGGGTGAACTGGTTCGAACCGGCGACGACCTGGAGGACGGGGACGTCGTCGGGGAGCGGGGTCGGGGTGGGGAGCGGCCGGTCCGGGGGCACGGGCTGTTCGAGGCCCTGGGCGACTTCGGTGCGGCGGGCGTCGGCTTCGCTGACGGTGGGGGTCGGGGAGGCGTCGGCGGAGTTCGCGTCATCCTTGCCGCCGCAGGCAGCGAGGGCGGCCGGGGCGAGGAGGAGCAGGGCTGCGGCGAGGCGCAGTCGAACCATGGGGTCTCTCCGTGGCGTCCTGGGGGTGTGATGGAGGGTAGGGAGAGGAGCCCGGAGGGGCAATCGCGAGGTCAAGCGCGGGTTCAGGGGCGCGGGGAGGGGGACGGGGCCGGGGTGGCGGTGTCCGCCTCGACGGGCTGCGTGGTGGCAGCCGGGGCCGGGGTGGCCGTCTCGGCGGGCGGGGCCGTCGGCGACGGCTCAGCCGTCGCGGTGGCGGACGGCGAGGGTTCGGGAGTCGCCGTGGGCGAGGGGGCCGCCGTGGCGGTCGGCTCGGGCGTCGCCAGCGGCGTGACGGGACCGAGGGCGGCGCTCACGGCGTCATCGATGGCGGCGGCGGCGGCGGCGACCTTCTCGGGGTCGACATCGGGCCGGCTGCGGGCCTGCGAGATGACGGTGCTGCTCTGCTCGGCGAGGCTCTTGACGCGCGCCTTCTGGACATCGGTGAGGCCGCCCTGTTTCTCGGCGAGGTCGGCGATGGCGCGGAGTTCGCGCTGGAGGCTTTCGAGGGAGGCGACGAGGTTGTCGTTGCGGGCGGCGAGCTGCTGGAGTTCGTAGACGCGGGCCTCGGCCTGCCGGAGCTGGACATCGATGCGGCCGTCGCCGCGGGAGAGGGTGTATTCGAGCCGTTCGTTGGCGAGCTTGAAGGCGTAGTTCCAGTCGCCGGGGACGGCATCGCCGGCGGTGACGAAGCCGAGGGCGAGGACGCCGACGGCAGCGGCGCCGGAGAGGACGGCCATGCTGGCGACCGCGGTGCGGACGGGGGAGTAGCCGGGCACGGGAAGGAAGAGCGGCTCGGCGGGCGTGGTGGGCTCGGCCGCGCGGGCGAGGAATTTCGCCTTGAGGGAGGCTTCGAAGTAGTAGCTCGCCGGTTCGGCGGCGTAGGCATCGGTGACGGCGGCGGTCACGCGGAGCATGCCGGCGAGCCAGTCGGCATCGTCGGGGAAGAGGGAGAGGACGAAATCCGGCTCGAGGCCGTCATCGATGAGGGCCTGGGCTTCGGCGAGGATTTCGGCCCGGGAGCCAGCCTTGCGTTCGAACAGGCGGCGGATCATTGCGGGGGCACCATGGTCTGGAGTTTGGCGATGGCTTTGTGCTGGAGGACTTTCACGTTGTTTTCGGTTTTGCCGAGGACCCGGGCGGTTTCGGCGACGGAGAGGCCGGCGCCGAAGCGGAGTTCGATGACCTGCCGCTGGGCTTCGGGGAGCTTCGCGGCGGCGGCCCGGACGACTTCGAGGGTGAGGGCGGTGTGCACTTCCTCGGTGTGGTCGGGGGCCGGGTCGGGAATCGATTCCGTGAGCGGCGCTACCTGGGAGCGGACCTTGCGGCGGCGGACGAAGGTGACGACTTCGTTCCGGGCGATGCGGAAGACCCATGCGCCGAAGGGGAGGCCCCGGAAGGTGAAGGTGCGGAGGTTTTCGATGACCCGGAGGAAGATCTCCGTGGTCACGTCCTCGGCGTCTTCGGTGGTGGGGAGGCGGCTGGCGACGTAGCGGTAGACGCGGGGGAAGTAGTGGTCGTAGATGAGCGACAGGGCTTCCCGGTCTCCCTGCTGGGCCGCTTCGACGAGTGCCTGTTCGTCGAAATCGGGTGCCAGTTCGTCGATCGCCGTCTCTGCCATCCAGCCCCCTGGGCCGCGCCGGGTACGGGCTACCGAGCGTCCTCCTTTCGAGCATACTCAGGCCATTCGCCTGTGCACTAGAGATAACGCCGGCGGCCCGGGAAGGTTAATGGCGCGAGGTCCGGGCGGGGTGACGCCGGGGCGTGACGGGGGCGGGCCGCTGCGCGACACTGTTGGCATGGTGAATCCGCGGCTGATCACGGCGCTGGCGATGCCGCTGTTCATGGTCGCGGGGGCGCTCGCGGTGTGGCTTTCGCGGGGCCAGGACGAGGATTCGCGCCCCAAGTGGCGGGACGATTCGCTCGACGACTGGTTCCGGGAGCGGGAGGCGAAGGCCGAGGAGGAGCGCCGCCGGCGGCAGGAGCAGGACCGGGGCCAGCACGAGGAGTAACGCCGGACGCGTTCGGTTTCGTACCATGCGCGCGTGCGAACGTGGACGTGCGTCGATGGCGCGTGGCGCGAGGGCGAGCTGGAGGGCGGCCCGCGCTGGTACGACCTGACGGGCGCGGACCGGGAGGCGCTGCTGGCGCTGGCGGAGCGGTACGGGCTGCACCCGCTGGCGATCGAGGACTGCCTCTCGCCCTACCTGCATACGCCGAAGATCGACGATTTCGGGAGCTACCTGTTCGTCGTGGCGCTGGCGATGAAGCCGGGGACGGTGGAGCCGGTGCTGGAGGAGCTGGACGTCTTCCTCGGCCGGGAGTTCCTGGTGACCTACCGGGACGACCCGGCGACGGCGCCGGAGATCGAGGCGGTCGTGCGGGCGATCGGGCAGGGGCTGGCGCTCCGGCCGGGGACCGACGGCCTGCTGTACGAAATCCTCGACCGGGTGGTGGACAGCTACCTGCCGCGGGTCTCGGCGATGAGCGAGGAGCTGGACGCGCTGGCGGACCTCATCCTCGCCGGGGACCGGAACGGGGGCATCAGCCAGCGGGTGCTGGAGGCGCGGCGCGCGGCGGGCACGGTGCGGCGGACGATGGCGCCGCTCCTGGCGGTGGTGCTGCGGTTCGGCCGGGGGGAGTTCGCGCTGGTGCAGCAGGCGAACGTGATCTACTTCCGCGACGTGTACGACCACCTGCTGCGCGTGGACCTCGCGCTGGAGGAGCTGCGGGAGGACGCGGAGGTGGCGCTGAGCACCTACCTGAGCACGCTGAACAACAAGATGAACGAGGTGATGAAGGTCCTCGCGGTGGTGGGCGCGCTGGCGCTGCCGGCGACGGTGATCACGGGGATTTTCGGCACGAACTTCGATTCGATCCCGGGGCTGCACAGCAACTACGGCTTCGCGGTGATGATGGCGGCGATGGCCGCGATGGCGGGCTCGATGGCGCTCTTCTTCCACCGGCGCGGCTGGTTCTGATGGCCGCGATGGGAGGCCGCGCGTGAACATCGACGGCTTCGCGTTCGACCGCGAAGGGCTGCGGCTGGCGGTAGCGCTGGGCATCGGCCTGCTCCTCGGGGCGGAGCGGGAGCGGCACAAGGGGGAGGGGCCGACGCGCGGCGCGGCGGGCATCCGGACCTTCGCCCTCGTGGCGCTGGCGGGCGGCATCGCCATGACGGTCGGCGGCGGCATCGTGCTGGCCGCGGCGCTCGGGTTCGTGGCGCTGGCGGTGCTGGCGGCGTACGTGCTGGGCGACCGGACCGACCCGGGGCTGACGACGGAAGTGGCGGTCGTGGTGGCGTTCCTGCTCGGGGCGCTGGCGCAGCGGGAGCCGCAGCTGGCGGCCGGGCTGGCCGTGGTGGTGACCATCCTGCTCGCGGCGCGGGAGCGGCTCCACCAGCTGGTTTCGCGGGCGCTGACGGAGCAGGAGGTGCACGACGGGCTGCTCTTCGCGGGCGCGGCGCTGGTGGTGCTGCCGCTGGTGCCGGATGAGCGGATCGGGCCGTACGGGGTGTTCAACCCGTTCGCCATCTGGCGGCTGGTGGTGATCGTGATGGCGATCGGGGGCGCGGGCTACATCGCGGTGCGGCTGCTCGGGGCGCGGGTCGGGCTGCCGCTCTCGGGGCTGGCGGCGGGGTTCGTCTCCAGCTCGGCGACCATTGCGGCGATGGGGGCGAAGGCGCGCGAGACGCCGGGGCTGCGCACCCCGGCGGTCGCGGCGGCGGTCTTTTCGACGGTGGCGACGGTCGTGCAGATGGTCGTGGTGGTGGGCGCGACGGACCGGCGGACGCTGGGCGAGCTGTGGCCGGCGATGGCGCTGGCGGGAGTAGCGGCGGTCGGCTACGGCGCCGTCTTCGGACTGCGGGCGCTGCGCGATGAGGCGGCGGAGCACCACGAGCCGGGCGGCCGGGCGTTCGAACCGAAGACGGCGATCGTGTTCGCGGCGACGGTGACGGTCATCCTGTTCGTCTCGGCGGCGCTGAACGACTGGCTGGGGAGCCGGGGCGTGCTCATTTCGGCGGCGGTAGCCGGCTTCGCGGACACGCACTCGGCGGCGATTGCGGTGGCGGGGCTGGCGGCGGCGGGGCGGCTCGAGCCGGCGGAGGCGGTAGTGCCAATCCTCGCGGCGTTTTCGACGAATTCGGTGACGAAGATGGTGCTCGCGGCGGCCACGGGCGGGAAGGGGTTCGCGGCGGAGGTCTGGCCGGGCGTCATCGCCACGGCGGCGCTCGCGTGGGCCGGGTGGGGGCTGGGGGGGTAGGAGTTGGGAGTGGGGAGGCGGGAGTTGGGAGATGGGAGGCGGGAGGCGGGAGGCGGGAGTTGGGAGATGGGAGTTGGGAGATGGGAGTCGGGAGGCGGGAGGCGGGAAGCGGGGGACGGGAGGCGGGAAGCGAGAGGCGGGGAGCGGGGGG